>JANOMH010000028.1:0-5333 GCA_031420215.1 Rhodobacterales bacterium
GGCGACGCTTTCAACGGCGGCTTCGCAACGGCGATTGCCGAAGGGCAAACTGCCCAAAACGCAGTCCGGTTCGGCTGTGCCACCGCCGGGATTTCAGTCACAAGGGCAGGTACAGCACCGTCGATGCCAGCCCGGGCCGAGATCGAGGCATTGCTGGCAAAGTCCTGACCACCAAGCCTTGCCTTTCCCGCTTCTTTTGGCCCTAAATATCCCCGCCGGAGGCCCCGACTTATCGGCTAACCTGCCGCAAAAAAAAGGAATGCGCCTTGTCGACATGGGATTTCTGGATCGACCGGGGCGGCACATTCACCGATATCATCGGCCGCGATCCGGAGGGCAAGCTTCATCCGCATAAACTCCTGTCTGAAAACCCTGCGGCCTATGCCGATGCCGCCATCGAAGGCATCCGGCGGTTGCTCGGCACGGACCTCGGTGACGCCACCCCGACCCATCTGATCGGCACGGTCAAAATGGGCACAACTGTCGCCACCAATGCGCTGCTCGAACGCAAGGGCGACCGGACGGTCCTGTTGATCACCAAGGGATTTAAGGACGCCCTGCGGATCGCCTATCAGGCCCGGCCCGATATTTTCGCCAAACAGATCATCCTGCCGGAACAGCTGTATGAACAGGTGATCGAGGTGACCGAGCGGCTGCGCGCCGACGGGTCAGTTGAAACCGGGCTCGACCTCGGCAGTGTGGCGGCCGGGCTGCAAACTGCCCGCGCGGCCGGGATCGATGCGGTGGCCATTGTCCTGCTACATGCGTGGAAAAACCCCGCGCACGAGGCCGCCCTTGCCGCCCATGTCCGCGCCATGGGATTCGGGCAGGTCTCGGTCAGTCACGAGGTTTCGCCGCTGATCAAACTGGTCGGGCGCGGCGATACCACGGTGGTCGACGCCTATCTGTCGCCGATCCTGCGCCGCTATGTGGCCCGGGTGGCCGATGCCTTGGGGGCCACTCCGGCGGGCCACCCCGGCCCGACCCTGCAATTCATGATGTCCTCGGGTGGGTTGACCGCCGCTGACCGGTTTCAGGGCAAAGACGCGATCCTGTCCGGCCCGGCGGGTGGAATGGTGGGCATGGTGCAGACGGCGCGGGCTGCCGGCTTCGACAAGGTCATCGGTTTTGACATGGGCGGCACCTCGACTGATGTGGCGCATTCGGCGGGCGAATATGAGCGGGCCTTTGACACCGAAGTTGCCGGCGTCCGGATCCGCGCGCCGATGATGCGCATCCACACGGTGGCCGCTGGCGGTGGGTCAGTGCTGCATGCCGACGCCGATGGTGCGCGGGTTGGCCGGTTCCGGGTCGGGCCGGATTCAGCCGGGGCAGATCCCGGCCCTGCGGCTTATGGCCGGGGCGGTCCGCTGACGGTCACGGATGCGAATGTCATGCTGGGCAAATTGGTGCCCGGCTTTTTTCCCGCCATCTTTGGGCCCGGACAGGACCAGCCCTTGAACCTCCGGGCCGTCAAAGCGGGCTTTGCAGCGATCACTTCGGATAAAACCCCCGAAGCGGTGGCCGAAGGGTTCATCCGCATTGCGGTTGAAAACATGGCCAATGCGATCAAGAAAATCTCGGTCCAGCGCGGTCATGATGTGACCCGCTACCTGCTGAACTGCTTTGGCGGGGCAGGCGGGCAGCATGCCTGCCTTGTGGCCGATGCGTTGGGAATGACCCAGGTGCTGATCCATCCGCTGTCAGGGCTGCTATCGGCATATGGGATCGGACTGGCACAGGTCAGCGCCAGCCGGCAGCAAGGGCTGGTCCAACCACTGACCGAAGCAACCCGGCCTGCGCTTGATACGCTGCTGTGCAGCCTTAGCCAAACCATCCGCTCCGACCTCGCAGCGCAAGGGGTCGGTGAATATACCAGCCGCACAACACTGCATCTGCGGTATGATGGCACCGACACAACCATTGAAACCGACTACGACGGCGACATGGCCGCTGCCCGTGCGGCCTTTGAAGCCGCCCATCTGGCGCAATTCGGCTTTGTCAGCCCCGAAAAACCCGTCACCATCGAAGCGGTTGCCCTTGAAGGCACCGAGGCTGGCCTGCAAGGGCCAGACGAGGCGGCGGCAGAGCCATCTTCAACCGCACCCGCCAACAGCACCACCCCGCTTTATTCCGGCGGCCACTGGCATGACGCTCCCATTCACCTGCGCCGGGCGCTACGTCCCGGAACCACCGCCCCAGGCCCCGCGCTTATCATCGAGGCGAACCAGACCATCGTGGTCGAGCCGGGCTGGTCCGCCACCCTGACCCCACAGGACAATATCCTGCTGCGCCGGACCACAGCGCTGACCCGGACCATCGCCAGCGGCACCAGTGCTGCCGACCCGATCCTGCTGGAAGTGTTCAACAACCTGTTCATGGCCATCGCCGAACAGATGGGGGTGGCGCTGCAAAACACCGCCCATTCGGTGAACATCAAGGAACGGCTCGACTTTTCCTGCGCGGTCTTCAACGCGACCGGCGCGCTGGTGGCCAATGCGCCGCATATGCCGGTGCATCTGGGCTCGATGGACCGCTCGGTCGAAGCGGTCATCGCGCAGAACCCCGCCATCCGACCCGGTGACACCTATGCGCTGAACGCGCCCTATAATGGCGGCACACATCTGCCCGATATCACTGTGGTCACGCCGGTGTTTGATGACGCAGGCCAGGACATCCTGTTCTGGGTCGCCTCGCGCGGGCATCATGCCGATGTGGGGGGCACGGCGCCGGGGTCGATGACCCCCTTGGCCACGACTGTGGATGAAGAGGGGGTGTTGATCGACAATTTCCACCTGGTCCAGAACGGCCATTTCCGCGAGGGCCCCTTGCGCGACCTGCTGCTGAACCACCCCTACCCGGTGCGCAATGTGGTCCAGAACATCGCCGACCTGAAAGCCCAGGTCGCAGCCAATGCGCGCGGTGCGGCAGAACTGCGCAAAATGGTCGGGGATTTCGGGCTGCCGGTGGTGCAGGCCTACATGACCCATGTGCAGGATAATGCGGCCGAGGAAGTGGCCCGCCTGCTCGACCGGCTGGTCGATTGTGCCTGCGATTACCCCACCGACACCGGGCAACTGATCCGGGTCAAAATCAGCGTCGACCGGCCCAACCGGCAAGCCACGATCGATTTTACCGGCACCTCGCCCGCCGCCCTGAACAATTTCAACGCGCCCGAACCGGTCACCCGGGCCGCAGTGCTGTATTGCTTTCGGGTGATGGTGGAAACCCCGATCCCGATGAATGCCGGCTGCCTGCGACCGCTGAACATCATCATCCCGCAGGGCTGCATGCTGCGGCCGGCCTATCCACGGGCCGTGGTGGCGGGCAATGTCGAAACCTCGCAGCATGTGACCAATGCGATCTTTCAGGCGCTGGGGGCGATGGCGAATGCGCAGGGGACGATGAACAATCTGACCTTCGGCAATGCCCAGCACCAGTATTACGAGACGATCTGTGCGGGCAGTCCGGCGGGTCAGATGAATGACGGGCGCAGCTTTGCGGGCACTTCGGGGGTGCATGTGCACATGACCAACTCGCGGCTGACCGACCCGGAGATTCTGGAAACCCGGTTTCCGGTCCTGCTGGAAAACTTTGCCTTGCGTCCGGGGTCCGGCGGCAAAGGTGCTTTTGCAGCAGGCGATGGCACCACCCGGACCATCCGGTTTCTGGCTGACATGGACTGCGCTATCCTGTCGTCGCACCGGACAATTGCGCCGCGTGGGATCGCTGGCGGCGGGCCGGGGCAGGTGGGCCAAACCACGGTGCGACGACTGGATGGCACAATCGAAACCCTGCCCGCCTGCGCCCAGACCAGCCTGCGCGCGGGCGAGGCGGTGACCGTGATCACCCCCACCGCCGGGGGGGTTGGTTTGATACCCCTTTGATTTTTCGGAGTTGCACAAATACTCGCGCCGCAGGCACCTCACCGCAAGTGAACCATCTTCAAGGACAGACCATGCCCCACCTCTTTCCGCCGCGCCCGCAACCCGTCCTGCCAGTCACCGGGGACACCGGCCTTTACCCCGTCGCCCGGATTTTCTGTGTTGGCCGGAACTATGCCGCCCATGCTGCCGAAATGGGCGGAGAGGTGGACCGCGAAGCGCCGTTCTATTTCACCAAATCCGCGCATCACCTGCTGCAATCCGGGGCGAACCTTTCCTATCCGCCCGGCACCAATGACCTGCATCACGAGGTTGAATTGGTCGTGGCTATCGGGGCATCGGCGTTTGGGGTGCCAAAGGACCGGGCGATGGACTGCGTGTTTGGCTATGCGGTCGGCCTTGATATGACCCGGCGCGACTTGCAGGGGGCGGCCAAGGACAAGCGGCGGCCATGGGATACAGGCAAGGACTTTGAGGGGTCAGCCGTGATCGGGCCGATCAGCAGGGGTCCGATGCCGGACCAGATCAGCCTGGTGGTGAACGGCAACCAAAGGCAATCTGCCCCGCTGACCGACATGGTCTGGGATGTGGCCAGCCTGATCAGCGATTTGTCCACGCTCTACCACCTGCGGCCCGGCGATCTGATCATGACCGGCACCCCGGCCGGGGTCGGGCCTGTGGTGCCAGGGGATGTTTTGGAAGGCACGGCCCCGGGGCTGGAGCCGGTGACGCTGACCATTGGTCCAGCGGCATGAGTCTAAACAGAACCACGCCGCCGCCGACAAAACGATTTTTTCGAAAAAATCGCTCAGGAGTTTTCCAAAACTCCTGGTCTTGACCTGTCGGCAACGCGGCGCTTTGGCAAAGCGCCACTCGGCATTGTTGCCCGATCTACCCGACCTGCACCTGCACCATATCCCCCGCGATCCGGGCGGGATATGTGGACAGGTTGACACAGACCGGCGCGCGTTTGGCCGCCCCGGTGCGGTAATCGAACTGGCCATTATGTTTGGGGCATTCGATGATATAATCCATCACCAACCCGCCGGCCAGATGCACCTTCTCGTGGCTGCACAAGCCATCGGTGCAAAAATATTCGCCGTCAGGGGAATGATAAATCGCATAAGTCTTGCCGCCGTGATCCCAGCGCATCACGTCCTCTTCGTCGATCTCGTCTACCGAACATGCGTCAACCCATGCGGCCATACTGTTGTTCCTCTTTGATATATCTGGCGTATCTTACTCAGCCGCGCCCAGAGCGGCCAGATGAAAATCAGTGCGATAGGGCCGCGCCGTGGCGGGCAGGGCCCGTTTGATGAAATAGTCCTCGTTGGCCAGCTGACGCCGGAACGCCGGCCACATTTCGGTAAAGCCTGCAGCAATCGACGGGGTCGGGGCGGGCAGGTCGTATTGGATCAGCGCATGCAGGCGCGGCAGGGCGTGATAGGG
>JANOMH010000029.1:0-14406 GCA_031420215.1 Rhodobacterales bacterium
GCCCTTTACCCGCATATGAGCGTGCGCCAGAATATCGGCTTCAGCCTTGACATCGCGGGGGAAACCAAGGCGGCGATTGCCCAGAAAGTGGATGCAACCGCGTCCCTGTTGCAACTGACCCCCTACCTTGACCGCCGCCCGGCACAGTTGTCCGGCGGCCAGCGGCAGCGCGTTGCGATTGGCCGGGCGCTGGTGCGCGAGCCCGAAGTGTTTTTGTTCGACGAGCCTTTGTCAAACCTCGACGCGAAACTGCGGGTCCAGATGCGGCTGGAACTGGCCAAGCTGCACCATGACCTGAAAACCACGATGATCTATGTCACCCATGACCAGATCGAAGCGATGACCCTGGCCGACCGGATCGTCGTTCTCGATGCGGGGCGGATTGCGCAGGTTGGCACCCCGCTGGACCTGTACGCCCGCCCCGACAACAAATTTGTAGCGGCCTTCATCGGATCGCCGGGCATGAACTTTCTGACTGTCACGCCAGCACGGCAGGACGGCCGCAAAATGACGGTCACTTTGCCCGGTGGACACAACATGGAGCTGACGCTACGCAGTCCGGGCACGAACCTGCAAGGGCCTGTCGAACTGGGCATCCGACCAGAGCATACCCGGCCAGTCGCGCCAGATGCACAGGACGCGCATCTGGTCGGCACCATCAGCATGGTCGAACGGCTTGGCAATATGACCGTGCTTTATGTGGACACCCCCGCCGGTAATATCATCGTCGGTGACACCAGTGAAACAATGCGGGCCCTCGGCGACCTGGTCGGGCTGCAACTTGACCCAACCCGGTCGCATATCTTTGCCGCCAATGGTCAGGTGGTTTAGGTCCGACTGGCAAAGCCGAAGCGCCCCGCGCAAATCACGGTTGACTCGAATCAGTGAAAATACCATCCTGCCGTGCATCGGAAGACGATGAATTTGACGACCTGATTTTTGCGCAAGACCTTGCCATCATGTTTTTTCAACCTGCCCACCGCGCCATGCGGCGGACATAAAAAGGGAATTTTCCAATGCGTTCAAAATATACCCGCCATGACTTTCTGATCAAAGATCTGGTGATCAGCATTGCTGGCAGCAGCCGGGGCGGCACGTGGATGCCCGGCCCTGATCAGGAAACGCCGCCATCGCCGATTTCGCCGATTGCCAGCGTGCTGGTCAATATCGATATGATCGAAGCCGTCCGGGCAACCGTTGTGGAGGCCCTTGAAAGCGGCAAGGGCTTTGAAGCCATCGGCAATTCTTTTGTCCTGGGCCGGATGGATGGCAATGCAACCCTGCAGCAGGCCATATTCGACATCGGTGCCGAAGTTGTGGCCAGCGCGGCCTATGCCACCCTTGGCAAAGGGTCGATCGGTTACCCCAATCCCGACTGTGGCGGCACGTCGCTGGAAACCATTCCGACCCCGATCACCCCTTTTGTCAACATCGGTCGCAGGGTGCATCAGGTGACGGAATTGCCGCGTTTGCGGGCGCAGTTGAAAGAGTCCGTGAAGTATCTCGAACAAGCGGCGATTGCGCAGGCCCCTACTGCCGACGAGGTCGGAATGGTCGCTGAACATTTACAATCGGCGCTGAAGTCGCTGGGCCGGTAAATCCGGTGACTGGCCATATCGCCAGCTTGTCCCGCCGGGCCATCGCGTTGGCAGCACTGCTGCCAACCGACAATCATACTTAATTGGCCCGCTGGTTGTATCGCTATGGCACGCTCCCCCGCGGGACCGTGCTGGAGCGGGACTTTGGCGCAGGCGATGACGTTCTGGCGGTGCTCGGCCTGACCTCTGGCGGTCGGGCGCGCACCGTGCTGGACCGGCACTACGAGACGACGACCTATCCCGGCTGGATTGGCTTTGCGCTTGCCACGGCGCCTCTTTCTGCGGTGCCGACGTGCAAACTCTATGTCAGTCCGCGCCCCGAGGCTTTGGCCGATGCCTTTCCGATCATCGCCACGGTGTTTGATGCCATGTCAGTCCGCGCCTTTAAAGTTGGGCGGGGGCTGGACGGATTGCTGCGCCCCGACAAAATCGTGGCGCATTTTGACAGTGCCGCACATCTGCAGGCCGTGGCGGGCCAACTGGGCGCGGCATTGCCGGGGTGCCCGGCGCAGGGCGTGCCGTTCACCACGGAATTTGGGTCGGATGGCCTGTTGTCATGGGGGATTGATCCGCCTTTGGGGGCCGAAGCTGTCAGCTGGCGGTCCTGGGTGACCAAGCGGCTTGCAGCCGCCCTGCTGATCGCTGCGCCAGACGGGTCTGACCGGCTGGGCGCGGTGCTGAACCAGATGGCCCGATCAGGGGTGAGCCCGTCAAACTGGACCATCGACAGCCATGGTTTTGCAGCAGAGGCGCCGGGATGACTGATGCGCTTGACCTGACCACAACCCCCTTCATCCTGCCCGCCGATATCGGCCTGTTGCCGGTCAACGAACTTTCCCCCCGGCTGCGGGCGAAACTGGGGCCGGTGGATGACACTGCTTTTGTCGTCACAAGGCCGGGGTTCCGGGTGACCAACCGGCTGGTCCCCGCCAGTCTGGCCGCCCTGCTGTCCGAGTTCCGCGCGCCAAGCCTGTTGACCGATGCGGTGCTGCGGTTCAGCCGGACGCAGGATCAGAACGCCGAAGATATGCTCGACCTGACGTTCGAGGCGCTGACAACCTGCATCAGCGGCAGATTTCTTGTCGCGGCCTGCGCAGGCGAGGCCATGGACCTGCCCCCCAGCCTTGGCCCCGGTCAGGTATTCGCCGGGTTCGAGGTGGAACGACTGGTCCGGTCGCTGGATGATACCGAAGTGTATCGCGGCCTTGCGCCGGACGGCCAAACCGTGGCGATCAAACTGGCCCGCGATGCCCGGGCCGCCCCGGTGCTGGCCCTTGAGGCCGAGATTCTGCTCAGGCTTGATCCCGGCGATAGCCCCCGTCTGATCGGGCAGGGGATCGACGGGGACCGCAGTTGGCTGGCGCTGGACTGGCGCGACGGGGTGCCCGTGTCGGTCGCGGCCCAGATGGCGCGGGCTTCGGGTGACAGGGGGCGGTTGCGTCGGTTGGTCGCCGCTGTTCTGGACGCTTATGCCCGGCTGCATGCCCGTGGCGTGCTGCATGGCGACATCCACCCCGGCAACGTGTTGGTGGATGATGCGGGCCGGGTGACGATACTGGATTTCGGGCAGGCCCGTTTATCCGGCAGGGCCAAGCGGTTCGATCTGTCCCGGACTGGAATTGCGCATTTTTACGACCCGCAGTTGGCGGATGCCATTGACAGGGGTCAGTTGACCCCGGCCGCGACCCAGAAAAGCGAACAATTCGCGCTGGCCACGCTGACCTATCTTTTGCTGACCGGGACCTATCCGATGCGGGTATCGGCGGATAAAGCGACACTGCTGACCAATATCGCCAACCATCCGATGTTAGCCTTTGCGACCCAAGGGGTAGATGCCTGGCCACAAGCCGAGGCGGTATTGCGGCGGGCCTTGTCAAAGCTGCCACAGGACCGGTTTGCTGAAACTGTTGATTTTGCGCGGGCATTCCGTGCGGCGCGCTTGCTAACCAAGCCGGTTGTGCAGGCGGCGACCGATCAGCTGATCGAAACTCTACGGACTGCCGGGGCCCTGCCTGACGCGTCCCCTGTTGATATGGCCTGGATTTGCCTGCGCGGCGCGGTCATTCGGTCGGACCCCGATCTGTTGGCCGTGGCCAGCCTCTGGGCCGACAGAGCCGGTCATGGGTTGGATGCCTGTGCCGTTGCCGCCCAGCTGGCGCAGACCCGGTCAGACCGCACTGCCGAGGCCGAGGCCGTTGCCGCGTTTTGTCTGGCAGTCGGGGCCGAGGCCGATATGAACCATCTTTGCCGCGCCCTTGGCCAGGCGGCGATGATTTTGCGGGGCGCTGTGGCGCAGAACCTTGACACAACCGCCCTTATCGCCACCGCGCGTCTGGGGTTGGACCGGCTGGAGGATAACGGCAGCCCCGAACCAGTGCTGCAGGCAACGCTTGCCTTGCAACAGGCCGGCGTTTTGGCACCCGATCCGACCCTACTCCATCGGCTTGAGGCGCTAAAGGGCGGGTCGGTCTGGCTGTGGTCTTTGGCGCATGACCTGTTGCACAGCCCCCGTTACCGGGACCGCGCACTGGCCGCCCGGCTGCCCGACGATCCGGCGCACCGCGGCTTTGCCTGTTTGCGCCTGCATCAACTGACCGGGCAAATGCACTGGATCAAGGCTGCAAGGCAGGCCGGACAGGATGCCGCATCCGCGGGGAAATCATTAGAGTCCAGCCTGCTAGCGCTGGAATTATGTGCCCCCAGCCGGTTTGTGCAGCCCCCGCTGCAGCGCCCCAGGTGGACCGGATGATGCGACTTCGCTTCACGGCCGTTGATGCCGGACCTGCGCCATTCTGCAGCGATGCTGTAGACGTATCCTCGCGGAAAAAACTGTGCAGCACCGTGGGACATATCTGGCCCTGAAGTTACAGGTCTGTGCCATGAACCCTGGCTTGCCGCAGGTTTACCCAAGCTGCCGCGTCCCGGTCCGGGATCAGGCGACGCGCAGATTGCAGACCGCTTGAATATCTATCGCAACTGCATGCGACAGCGCCCGCACCGGTGCCCGGTTTCCCACATTGTCGGGCAACAAACCCAACGCGATGCGCGCCCGGCAGCTGGCGGTTGACCGCCAATTGTCGTAAAGTCGGAGCACAGGTCGCCCTCTGTCAGGATGTCGAGGGCGGCATTCAGGTCTTGCAGGTGCGGTGCCCGTTCAAACCCGCCATGCACCTCGGCTTTCATATGTCACATCTCATGCATCTAAGCCGGTCCGATGACGAGTGTTGGCAGAATTCGTTTCATCTGTAACAAAAGCCTTGGCGTCGTTGCAGTTACATCGAATGCTTGCCGTATCCCAATCCGCCTTTGTCACCTGAAGGGAGGTCTGGCCCATCTCTTGCGCCGAACTGCCCTCCGGCATGATCCGCGCAGTTGGTGCCACCGCTACGCATGAGGGTTACATACCCGGCTTTGGCAATGGCTTTGAAACCGAGGCGCTGCCCGGCGCACTGCTGATCGACAAGAACAGTCCGCAAAACTGCAACTTTGGCCAGAAATTCGAAATGCCGGGCCGGAGTCTGTTTCATACAACTGAAATCGGGAAAATCCCGCTTAGCGTTGTGGCTTGGCATGGCAATTACGCACCCTACAAATATGACAGGCGCAACGATTGGCGGGATACTTTGGCCTATATCGCTGTCTGTCAGCCGCGCGCTATGGCACCGGGGCGGGGGGATGCGCTTGTGGGCAAAGATATGATTGCCAAGGCCTTCGCCAGCACTGCCTGCCCTTCGACGTTACCCGCGCCTATGACGAAGCGCGCGGCATCGACACACCTCGCATCTGGACCGCCGACCGCGACCGCCAGATGTGGGAACAACTTCAAAGCTGAGGCGATGCCTCTGTTGTGATTGCATCCGTCTGTGTCATACAGACACAACTGAATTCAAACGGCCTGGGCTGTTCGACTAAACCAAACACGAATCTCTGGAACGGGGGAAAAGATGCGTTATCACACACCGGCTACATTTCAGGATGCGGCCCGGATTGCGGCGGCGGCAGGCGGCGTGACGCGGTTTCTGGCCGGGGGGACCGACGTTTTGGTCCAGCTTCGCGCCGGGATGGTCACGCCGGATGACCTGATTGACATCAAACATATCCCCGGCGTGGGCGATATTACCCGGCTGGCCGATGGTGGCTGGCGCATCGGCGTGTCGGTGTCGGGGGTCGAGCTGGGGGCACATGCGGGCCTGGTCGCCGACTGGCCCGGTGTGGTCGAGGGGATGACCCTGGTCGGATCGACGCAGGTGCAGGGCCGGGCCACGCTGACCGGCAACCTGTGTAACGGCTCACCCGCTGCAGATTCGGTGCCGGGGCTGATGGCCGCCGGTGCGACGGTCGAGGTTACTGGCCCCAACGGGGTGCGTGTCGTCGCGGTCGCGGCAATTCCCGCCGGTCCGGGCAAGACGACGCTGATGGCGGGAGAGGTGGTTTCGGCCATCCTGTTGCCGCCTCGGGGACCCCACGGCGGCGATGCCTATTTGCGGTTCATTCCGCGCACTGAAATGGACATCGCGGTGGTCGGTAGTGCTGTCAATCTGCGGCTGGACGGCGATACCGTGACCGAAGCGCAGGTGGCGCTGGGGGCCGTGGCCCCCCGGGTCATTCTGGTGCCGGATGCCGCCAGCGCCCTCATCGGCTCCACTCTTGATGACGCAGCACTTGACGCGCTGGTGGCAGCCGTTCGCGCCGCCGCGACCCCGATTTCGGATAAACGCGGCACCGCTGCCTTCCGGACCCAAGTGGTGGGCGTATTGGCCTGCCGCGCGGCAAAAGCCGCCTATGCCCGCGCGAAAGGAGCCGCGATATGAGCAGGATTCACGTCACCACCACCGTCAACGGCGATGCGGTTGAGTTTCTGGCCGATCCGCGCGAGTCGCTGCTGGATTGTCTGCGCGATCAACTGGGTCTGACCGGATCGAAAGAGGGCTGCGGCACCGGCGATTGCGGCGCCTGTTCGGTCACACTAAACGGCACCCTTGTCTGTTCCTGTCTGGTGCTGGGGGTCGAGGCGCAAGGCAAGACCATCGGCACCATCGAAGGCATGTCAAGCGACGGGGCTTTGCATCCGCTGCAGCGCAAGTTCATCGAACATGCGGCGTTGCAATGCGGGTTCTGCACCCCCGGCATTCTGGTCGCCTCGCAGGCGCTGTTGGACCGGAACCCCGATCCGACCGAAACCGAAGTCCGCTACTGGCTGGCCGGGAACCTGTGCCGCTGTACCGGCTATGACAAAATCGTGCGCGCCGTGATGGATGCGGCGGCCGAAATGCGGGGGGATGCGTGATGCCAAAGGATGACAACAAGCCACAGTTCAAATATGTCGGCACAAGGCCAAACCGGCCCGATGGGCTGGACAAGGTCACCGGCCGCGCCCGCTATGGGGCGGATTTCGCAGCGCCCGGCATGCTGTTCGCCGCCGTGGTGCGCTCGCCACATGCGCATGCGCGGATCAGGTCTATCGATGCCTCCAAGGCACTGGCTTTGCCCGGTGTCAAGGCCGTGGTCACCCGCGCCGACTTTCCCACCGGCCTGACCGGCGAGGATTGGAACTTGCAGGAAAATACCCTTGCGGGCGACGTGGCGCTGTATGACGGGCATGCAGTCGCGGCTGTTGCGGCAACCTCGCAACTGCTGGCACAGGATGCCGCCCGGCTGATCGTGGTGGAGTATGAAATCCTGCCGCATGTCATCGACGTTGATGCGGCCATGGCCCCCGGTGCCCCGGTGATCCGCGCCGGTGCCGCCGATCATTCGGTGCCCGAAGGGCTGCACCCCAACGTGATCAAATATACTGAATTCGGGCATGGCGACCTTGAGGCAGGCTTTGCCGCCGCCGATATCGTGCGCGAACACCGTTACCTGACCGAGGCCACCCATCAGGGCTATATCGAACCGCATGCCTGCGTCGGCCAGCTGGGCGCGGATGGTAAAGGCGAGATGTGGGTCTGCACCCAGGGGCAGTGGTATATCCGCAAGATGTGCACAGCCGTTCTCGGGCTGGAGACGGCGCAACTCCGCGTCACGCCATCGGAAATCGGTGGCGGATTCGGTGGCAAGACCACGATCTTTATGGAGCCACTCACCTTGGCCTTGTCGCGCAAGGCAGACGGCCGCCCGGTCAAGCTGGTGATGAGCCGGTCCGACGTGCTGCGCGCCACGGGGCCCACCGCCTCGGCCTCGATGGATGTCAAGATCGGCATGAAGTCGGACGGCACCATCACCGCCGCCCGCGCCGAATTCCGCATGCAGGGCGGGGCTTTCCCCGGTGCGCCGACCGACATGGCGCTGTTTTGTTGCTTTGCGGGCTATGACCTGAAGGCCGTGCATCACGTCGGCTATGACGTGCTGACCAACCGGCCCAAGGCCGCCGCTTACCGCGCCCCCGGATCGCCGATGGGGGCCTTTGCAGTGGAAAGTCTGGTGGACGAAATGTGCCGCGAACTGGGGCTGGACCCGATTGCCGTGCGCCTGCATAACGCCGCGAAAGAAGGGACCAAGGCCAGCTATGGGCCGACCTTTGGCCGCATCGGCCTGATCGAAACGCTGCTGGCCGCGCAGGCGCATCCCAATTACGCCGTGGCGCTTGGCCCCAATCAGGGGCGCGGTGTGGCTTCCGGGTTCTGGTTCAACCACGGCGGCGAAACCTCGGTCTCACTGGCGATATCCGAGGACGGGACGGTGCAAGTGTCGATCGGCACGCCGGATGTCGGCGGCAGCCGCGCCTCGATCGCGCTGATGACTGCCGAAACGCTGGGCATCCCCTACGAGGACGTGCGGGTCAATGTGGTGGAAACCGGGGCGCTGGGGGTCAATGAGCCGACCCATGGCAGCCGCGCCACCTTTGCCAGTGGCAAAGCGGCGGTCGAGGCCGCCGGACAGGCCATCGGTGAAATGTGCAAGCGGGCGGCGGCGAAATGGGGCATCGACCCCGCAGCCGTGACCTGGGCCGAAGGAGCGGCGCATCCTGCCGGCGACAACGCGGGCCAGTTCGAGCCGATGACGATCAGGGCGATTGCCGCCACCATGGGGGCCACCGGCGGGCCAATCTCTGGCCATCACGAAACCACGGCCGAGGGGGTAGGCGCCAGCTTTGGCACCCATGTCGTCGATGTCGAGGTTGATCCAGAAACCGGGCGGACCACGGTCCTGCGCTATCTGGTGGTACAGGATGCAGGCCGGGCGATCCATCCGTCCTATGTCGAGGGGCAGTATCAGGGCGGGGCGGTGCAGGGCATCGGCTGGGCCCTGAACGAGGAATATGTTTATGGCCCCGACGGGCGGCTGCAAAACAGCATATTTCTGGATTACCGGGTGCCAGTCGCCTCTGACCTGCCGATGATCGACACGGTGATCGTCGAGGTGCCGAACCCCGGCCACCCCTACGGTGTGCGCGGCGTCGGCGAAACCGGCATCACCCCGCCGCTGCCTGCCGTGGCCAATGCGGTGGCTGCTGCCACGGGAGTGCGGCTGCGGCACCTGCCGCTGAGTCCGTCCAAGGTGCTGGCGGCGATTCTTGCTGCGGACCATGCTTGAGGTCAACCTGTGGGCCGGTCTGCGCCGGTTCACCGATGGGCAACTGGTGGTTCCGGTGCAGGCCGGGACCATCGGCCAAATGCTGGATGCGCTGGTCCGGGACTATCCCGGTCTGGCCCCGGTGATCGCCGCCGGGGTCACGGTGGCGGTCGATGGCGTCGTGATCACCGACAACCTGCACCGCCCGATCCCACCGGGGGCAGAGGTGTATCTGATGCAGCGGATCAAGGGCGGATAGCGGGGCCTTTCGTGTGCCCGGCATTGGCAGGGGCGACACGAGGGCCTCGCAGGACACCGTCCGCGACTGATCGTTCGCGCAGGCACCTGACCTGATTTGCAATTGTGACATCTGTTCAGCTGTGAACAAGCCACGGATTGCGCCGCTGCGGCGTGACTAAGGCTTGTTCGTCATTGGCGTGTCCGTCGCGGCACAATCTGAACAGTGTCGGCAAGTTAGCGCACTATCTGCGCCAAAACTGGACTGACCAAGTTCCACTCGCGTCAAAGTCCCAGCGACCTCAGGTGGTCATAAGACCGTTGCGCAAACCGGCGCCAGTCGGCGGGGTTGTCGTGTTCCGTGCACAGGTGATGCGCGACGCTGGCCCGGAATTGGGGAACAAGAGACGCCCAATTGATGATGCCATCGCCGGTTGCGGCCCAGCCATCTTCGGCCAGAGTTCCGGCCGGAGCCAAATCCTTGGTCTGAATGACAAGGATTCGATCACCGTATCGCGCCAGTTCTGCGGCAGGGTCGGCACCGCCCCGGGTGATCCAGCCGCAGTCGATTTCGAAAAAGACATCCGGGGCCGCAAGGATATGATCGATCGGGCGGCTGCCGTCGGGCAGGGCCGCGTATTCGAACGCATGATTGTGCCACAGGACCCTAAGCCCGTGCGGTGCAACCGTTACCGCCCCCTTGGCAAGGGTATCGCCAATTCCCTTCCAGTAGTCGGTGGTAGGCCTGCGGTCTTGTTCGGGCACAAAGGGCGGGATCAGGTAGGTCGCGCCAAGGGTCAGGGCGATGTCAATAAAGCGGTTCGGTTCAGCCACAAGGCCCGCCAAGGGCATATGAAAGCCATAGCAGGCAAGCCCTGCATCATCGAGAGCCTGCCGAAACGCCCGTGGGTCGGCTTCGTACGCAGGCGGCCATGGCTCGATGGCGTCGTAACCCATCGCCTCCAGGACCGGCAATTGCGCCAACAGCGGTGGAAAGTTGCGCGAGGAATAAAGCTGATAGGCGATGGGATAGCGGGTCAATGCGGGCCCTGCGCCTGCATGTCCTTGTTGAATTCGAGCAGCTCGATCATTACGCCCAAATCCTTGACCGTGTCGTAGTAAGCATAACGCCCATGGCCCCCATCGAATTCGCCGCGTTGCAACAAAGTATGCCCTTTGGATTCCAGATAGGCATTGCGTTGGGTCAGATTGCGGGTGCGAAAGGCGATGTGGTGGCAGCCGGGGCCTTTGGCCTCCAGCAGGTCGCGCCAGGCGCTTTTCTCGGGACCGGGTTCCAGGAATTCCACGTCAATATTGCCAAAGGCAAACATGCGGATCTTGCAGCCCACCGCGGCGGGTTTGCCGGCATAGATCGCCTGCGCCGTTTCCGGATCGGCGGCGCGTCCCTCGGACGGGAGCGGTTTTCCGGTCAGGTCGGAAAACCATTGCGCCGATTTCAGGGCGTCATGCGTCACAAAGCAGATCTGCATGACGGCATCTTCGTCTATTAATCGGCGGTCCATGGTGGCCTCTGGTTTTGGCGATAAATTTGGGCGGCCGGTCATTTGCATGAAGGGCCGCCCGCCCAGGGAGGTGGGCGTCTTAGTTCAGGATCGCATCGTATTGCGAATGCAAGGCGGCAATCGCGTCATCGACCGGCATGTCGGGATCGGACCAAAAGTTAAAGGCCACTTCCCAGATTGCGTTTGACCAGTCGGCGTCAACCGTCACGGACGGGTTGTTGACCTGACGGGCATCATCACCCAGCAGTTCGATGACCCGCTGGGCGCAGACATCAAGCCCTTCGGTCGGCACGTCGTCACGGACCGGAGTCGCCCCTTTGACATTGGCGAATTCGGCATTGACCGCCGGGTCGGTGACGGTTTGCGCAAACAGCATCTCTGCGGCGTCAATCGCCTCTGGTTGACCGCCCAAAGCGCCCCAGCCGTCAACAGTCACCGCAACAGCCCGGTAGCCAGGGACCGGGATACAGCCGAAATCAACGCCGGCCACTTTGCCCGCTGCGCGCCATTCGCCCTTCATCCAGTCACCATGGATCTGCATCAGAGCATGGCCGGAAATGACTTCGTTCGTCGTCATGTTCCAGTCGCGGTTGACCGAACCTTCGTCGGCGGCTTGCTGGAACTTGCGCAGCCATTCAAACACCGACCGGACTTCGGCGCTGTCGAAAACTGCCGGATCCGGGGCTTCGCCGTAGACACCGTTATAGATGTCGGGCCCGCCCAGCGTGGCCATCAGCGCATGGGTCAGATATCCGATCTGCCATTGCTGCGCACCAACGGCCAAAGGCACATAGCCCGCAGCGGTGATTTTTTCGAAATCGGCCAACATGTCGTCAAGCGAGCCCCAGGCAGTTGGATCAACACCAGCGGCAGTTGCCACTGCCATGTTGTAATACAGCATGCCGTCGATATGGACGCCCAGCGGGATCTTGCGGATTTCGCCATCGATGGTGATCGCCTTCATCACCGCATCCGAGAAATGCTCGATCGCGCCCGATTGGGTGAACGCTTCGGTCAGGTCGCGGCCAAGGCCCATGCCGGTCAGGTCGCGGTAAACCCCGGTGTTGTTTTCCGAAAAGATATTCGGGGCTTGTTCGCCGACCACGAGGTTCAGCAAGCTGACGCTCGACCCGGTGTCGTGCGGGATAGTGATGTCGATCCAGTTGATGCCCACAGCGGTGACTGCGGCATGCAATACGTTAAGTGCGGCCACTTCGGCCGGCGAGGACCAATTTTGAAAGACCACAAGGTCTTCTGCCTGCACGGCAATCGTTGAGACCCCAAGCATAAGGGCGGCGGTCAGGCCATAAGGTGCGAACTTCATTTGTTTCCTCCCATGAAGTGCTAGAGTCGGCGTCCGGACTGGACGTCGAACAGATTGAGTTTGGCTGTCGGGTATTGCACCGGGACCGTTTCACCGGGCCTCGTCTTGGCGGCCCTGTCGGGCTCTGCACGAACGAACAGCTGGTCGTTCGCGAAATTCAGCGAAATCAACGCATCGGACCCGGTCCGTTCAACCATGCGCACGGCAAGGTCAAACCGGGTGTGGCCAGGCTGGCCGTCCACATGGTCAAGAATAAAATGCTCCGGGCGCATACCCACAGCGATTTCCGCTCCGTCCTCGGGGTTGCTGGCAAAGGGATAGGCGGTCAGGTCGATCCGGGTTCCATCGGGAAACTGCGCCTGTGGTGGCCCCGTTTCGCGGCTGAACCGCGCCGTGATCAGGTTCATCGCCGGGGAACCGATAAAGCCGGCCACGAACAGGTTGGCAGGGTGTTCATACACTTCGTCCGGGGTGCCGAACTGCTGGATTTCGCCGCTGTTCATGATGGCGATCTTTGTGGCCATGGTCATAGCCTCGATCTGATCATGGGTCACATAGACGACGGTCGGCTTCAGCGTATCGTGCAGCTTCTTGATCTCAAGCCGCATCTCGGTGCGCAATTTGGCGTCAAGGTTCGACAGCGGCTCGTCAAACAGCAAAACATCAGCGTGCTTCACCAAAGCCCGCCCGATTGCGACGCGCTGGCGCTGACCGCCCGACAATTCCGACGGTTTGCGACGCATCAGGGGGCCAAGCTGCAACAGATCAGACGCCCATTTCACCCGCGCATCTGCCTCGGCCCGGGCCAATTTGCGGGCAGACAGGCCAAAGCGCAGATTTCCCTCGACCGATTTGGTCGGATACAGCGCATATGATTGAAACACCATCGCCAGCCCGCGGTCCTTGGGGTCAAGCTCTGTCACATCGCGCGCGCCAATCATGATACGGCCAGACGACACATCCATCAATCCCGCAAGCAGGTTCAGCAGCGTGGTCTTGCCACAGCCCGACGGCCCCAGCAGCACCAGAAAATCACCATCCTCAACCGAAAGGTTTAACCCGTCCAGCACGGTCACGGCACCAAAGCGTTTAACGATGTGTTCGAATGATACCCGGGGCATGCGTTATCCTTTGATGGCGCCAGCGGCTATGCCCTGAACAAAGAACTTGCCCAGCACAAAATAAATCACCAGCGGCGGGATGGCGGTTAGCAGGGCTGCGGCCATATTGACGTTGTAGGATACGGTCCCGGTCGAGACCGTCACCATATTGGCCAGATGCACTGTCATCGGCTTGGTCCCCAAGCCCCCGAATGTCACCCCGATCAGGTAGTCATTCCAGATCGAAGTGATCTGCAGGATCAGCACCACAATCAGAATATTGCCCGACATCGGCAGGATAATCTCGACGAAAATCCGCCAGAACGACCCCGAATCCATGATCGCGGCTTTCATCAGCTCTGGCGGGATATCTTTGTAGTAATTGCGGAAAATCAGGGTCAGGACCGGCATTGCCAGAACCGTATGCACAAATGCAACTGCGGTGATTGATCCGTAAATGCCCATCGTCACAGTCAGGCGGATCAATGGATACATGATGATCTGAAACGGCACAAAGGCACACAGGAACAGCAGGAACAGAAAAGTGCCGGACCATTTCACATCCCACATCGCCAAGGCATAGCCGGTGATCATCGACAGTGAAATCGAGGCGATCAGGGATGGCACAAGAATGGTGATGGAATTCCAGAACCCGGCCTGCAACCCGTCGCAGGTCATGCCAGAACAGGCCTCGAACCAGGCAAAGTGCCATGCTTCCCAGGTCCAGTGGGTGGGCAGGTCGAACATGGCACCCTGCCGGATTTGATCCATTTCCTTGAACGACGTGACCAGCAGGACGTAAAGCGGCACGCAAAAGAACAGCGCCGCCATCGTCAGCAACGCAAGGATCGCAATGGATTTGCCGGTGATGCGTTTGGGTTTGCGCGGAAACATGACGTCGGTCATCACACTGCCCCCTTGCGTGCCTGCCGCTGTTGCCATGCGGTCAGGGCCACCAGCGGCAGAAAAATCGCCAGCGTTATCAACAGCATCATCGACGCCGCCGCCGAGGCGAAACCAAGGTTGCCTTTGGCCGACATCGCGTTGATGGTGAAATAGGCGGGCACCCAGGTTGACTGGCCTGGCCCGCCATTGGTCATCGCCAGAAC
>JANOMH010000030.1:0-11145 GCA_031420215.1 Rhodobacterales bacterium
TCAGTTCCTATTACCGCAATGCGCTGATCACCCGTGATGGCTTTGTCGTGACAGCGGATGGGCACCGCGATTATCACGCTGCTATTCGTGATAAACTGCTGCGTGAACTGACCATCGGGATCGGCTAAGTCCGGAATTGACCCAGCGCGCGCCCCATGCGAAAAGCGATCCATGGGGAGACCGCGACCGCCCCGTGAGGCCCCGGCCCAAAGGCTCGCATCTTTGACCTTTCACAGGAAAGATGTGCCATGCCGTCCTTCACCGAAATTGATGTTGCCCAACTGATGCGCCTGATCGGGACCCCCGATGCGCCGATTCTGCTGGATTTGCGCGTCCCCGAGGATATGGCCGCCGATGCGGTCATGATCCCGACCGCCCGCCCGGTGCCGCATGCTGAAATGGCAGCCGTGACCCCCGATTTACGCGGCTGTCATGTCGTGCTGATCTGCCACCGGGGCCGCAAGATATCCCAAGGGGCGGCTGCCCTGCTGCGTCTGGCCGGGGTGCGCGCCGAGGTTTTGACCGGCGGCATGGTTGCCTGGCGCGAAGCGGGCCTGCCGGTTATCCCCGCCCCTCTGGCCCAAAGTGCCACCTTATGGGTGACCCGCCACCGCCCAAAGGTTGACCGCATTGCTTGTCCCTGGCTGATCCGTCGCTTTGTCGACCCCGCCGCCCGGTTCCTGTTTGTGCCGCCGGGGGATGTCGTGGCCGTGGCCGAAAAGTTTGATGCGATCCCCTTTGATATCGAAGATACGTTCTGGTCCCACCGAAATAGTGGGGGGGAGGCAGGCTGCACCTTTGACACCATGCTGGCAGAGTTCGGCCTGCAGACTGAACCGCTGGAACGTCTGGCCCGGGTGATCCGCGGCGCAGATACCGACCGCCACGATCTGGCCCCACAGGCGGCCGGGCTGCTGGCGATGTCAGTCGGTCTGTCCCGCGCCTACCGCGATGATCTTGCGCAGCTTGAGGCCGCGATGCCGCTCTATGATGCGCTGTATCGCTGGGCCCGTGATGGGTTTGACGAAGGGCATGACTGGCCGGCCGCCCGTGATCCGGGGCGCAGAGCATGATTTCATTTACCGAGATGTTCCGGGTGTTTGGCTGGATCGGGTGCATGTCTTTTGGCGGCCCCGCCGCCCAGATCGGACTGATGCACAAGGTTCTGGTGGACGAGCGCAAATGGTTGGCCGAGCCTGAATTCCTGCGCGCCTTGTCGTTTTGCATGTTGTTGCCGGGGCCAGAGGCGATGCAGCTGGCCACCTATGCAGGCTGGAAACAACGCGGGATCGCGGGTGGGCTGCTGGCAGGGTTGCTGTTTGTGATCCCGGGGGCGCTGGTGATTCTGGCCCTCGCGCTGGCCTATGGCACGTATGGGCAGTTGCCCCTGGTGCAGGCCCTGTTTCTGGGGGTCAAGGCAACCGTGGTTGTGATCGTGATCGAGGCGATCCTGCGCGTGGCCAAGCGGGCGCTGAAACGGCGGTCGGATTGGGTGGTAGCGGGGCTGGCCTTTGTGGCCCTGTATGTGTTCGCGGTGCCGTTTCCGGTCGTGATCCTGGCGGCTGGACTCTATGGCGCCTGGCGGCAGAATGCACCGGGGCCGGGTGTGACCACTCTGGCGTTGCCCTGGGCGCAAAGCGGGCGGATCGTTGTGGTGGGGCTGGTGGTGTGGGCGATCCCGCTGGCACTGGCTTATGCCGCCGGGCAGCCGTTTTTGTTGGAACTGGGGCTGTTCTTTTCCAAGCTGGCCGTCGTGACATTCGGCGGAGCCTATGCGGTGCTGTCCTATATGACCCAAGCGGTGGTGCAGGATTACGGCTGGCTGACCACGGCGCAGATGATGGATGCTTTGGGGCTGGCGGAAACCACGCCGGGGCCGCTGATCCTTGTCACCCAGTTTGTCGGCGTCGTCGCCGGGGTGGAGCAGGGCGGGCTGGGGCTGGGGTTGCTGGGCGGGGCCATGGTGTTGTGGGTGACGTTTGTGCCCTGTTTTATCTGGATATTCGCCGGAGCCCCGCTGATTGACTGGCTGGCCGGCAAGCCGCGCCTGTCGGGCGCATTGGCCGCGATTACCGCCGCTGTGGTGGGGGTGATCGCCAATCTGACCCTTTGGTTTGCGTTGCATGTGCTGTTTGCGCGCCAAGTGACCGTAACGCTGGGGCCTGCGCAACTGTTTCTGCCGGTGCCCGCAACGCTCGACCCGATGGCATTGGGGCTGGCGGTTCTGGCGGGTTGGCTGATTCTGCGGCGGCATTGGTCCTTGCCGCTGACCCTTGGGCTATCCGCAAGCCTCAGCCTGTTGCTGACAGCCGTGACAACGGGGTTGTAAAACCGGCCCGAACGGCCCTTCCCTCTGCCCACAAATCGCTTATGCTAGACCCACAAAGCAAAAGGTTCGGGGCCGTGACGAAAACCATCGACTATGGAAACCTGATGCACCGCGCCATGCGGGGTCTGATTCAAGAGGTGCTGCAGGGCGTTGCCAAGACCGGCCTGCCGGGACAGCACCATTTTTTCATCACCTTTGACACCATGCACCCGGATGTTGAAATCGCCGACTGGTTGTCGGATCGCTATCCCGGTGAAATGACCATTGTCTTGCAGCATTGGTTCGACAAACTGGATGTCACCGATGAGGGGTTCGCCGTGACCCTGAATTTTGGCGATAACCCAGAGCCGCTGTATGTGCCCTACGATTCAATCAAGACCTTCGTCGATCCTTCAGTCGAGTTTGGTCTGCGCTTCGAAACGCAGGATGATGGCGAGAGCGATGAGGCCGACGAGGCCCCGATGGATGAAATGGCCGAACCCGAGGCCCAGACCAAACCGGCGGCGCAAGTTGTCAGCCTTGATGCGTTCCGCAAGTAAAATAGCGCGCATTCTGTCTGTTGCGGGTCAGGTGTCGGCAGGCTAAACGGCTGACATTGGCTGACCAAAGGACCATTCCCATGACCGCCACCCGCAGCGAATCCGACAGTTTCGGCCCTATCGACGTGCCCGCCGACCGCTATTGGGGGGCGCAGACGCAACGATCGGTGTTGAATTTCCCGATTGGCTGGGAAAAACAGCCCGTGGCGATTGTCCGGGCCCTGGGCATCATCAAACTGGCCTGTGCCGTGGCGAATAAAGACGCCGGGCGGATTGCGCCCGAGTTGGCTGACGCGATGATTGCGGCAGCGAAAGAGGTGGTGTCGGGCCATCTGGACGCGCATTTTCCGCTGGTGGTCTGGCAGACCGGGTCGGGCACGCAGTCGAACATGAACGCCAACGAGGTGATCTCGAACCGCGCGATTGAAATGCTGGGCGGCGAGATTGGCTCGAAAAAACCGATCCATCCCAATGATCATGTCAATATGGGCCAGTCCTCGAACGACACATTTCCCACCGCCATGCATGTGGCTGTGGCGATGACGGCGCGGGATGTGCTGCTGCCGGGGCTGGAGAAACTGCATGCCGCCCTGACATTCAAGGTCGCGGAATTCAACGACATCATCAAGATCGGCCGCACCCATACGATGGACGCCACACCGCTGACCTTGGGGCAGGAATTTTCCGGCTATGCGCATCAGGTTGCGATGGGGATCAGGCGGATCAAGGCCGCCCTGCCCGCTATTTATGAACTGGCCCAAGGCGGCACTGCCGTTGGCACCGGGCTGAACAGCCCCAAGGGCTGGGGCGAATTGATAGCGGCGGGCGTCAGTGGCATCACCGGCCTGCCGTTTGTGACCGCGCCGAATAAATTCGAGGCGCTGGCCGCGCATGACGGATTGGTCGAAATGTCCGGTGCGTTGAAGACCGTGGCCGTGTCGATCTATAAAATCGCCTGCGATATCCGCATGTTGGGATCTGGGCCGCGCTGCGGTCTGGGTGAATTGATGTTGCCCGAAAATGAACCCGGATCGTCGATCATGCCGGGCAAGGTGAACCCGACCCAGGTCGAGGCGATCACCCAGGTCTGTGCGCAGGTGATGGGCAATGATGCGGCTGTCGGTTTTGCCGGGTCGCAGGGGCATTTTGAGCTGAACGTGATGAAGCCGATGATGGCCTATAACGTGTTGCAATCGATGCAATTGCTGGGCGATGCGGCGGGCGCGTTTACTGATAATTGTGTTGTTGGCATTCAGGCCGACCGGGTGCGGATCGAAAAACTGATGCGCGAATCGCTGATGCTGGTCACCGCTTTGGCGCCGACCATCGGCTACGACAACGCGACCACAGTGGCCAAGACCGCGCATAAGAATGGCACGACATTAAAGCAAGAGGCGGTGCGCCTTGGCTTTGTCGATGCCGAAACCTTTGACCGGGTCGTCCGCCCGGAGCAGATGATCGGGCCCGAGTGAAAGACAGCATGAACGACCTCAAGCCGATTAATCTGAACCATCTTCGCAAAGACCGGACCCGCGCCGAGGATAAGGCGCGTGCCGATGCCAATGCGGTGAGATTTGGCCGGACCAAGGCGCAACGTCTGTTAGAGGCGGCGCAGGTTGAACAGGCGCGCAAGCGGCTGGATCAGACCAAGTTTGACGAATGAATGCGGTTTCAGGCCGCCCGGTCAAGCATTCGCTGACCCTGCATGGGCACCGGACTTCGGTGTCTTTGGAGGCGGCGTTCTGGGCAGCTTTTCGGGAAATGGCGGCGGCGCAGGCGTTAACGTTAAACGCTTTGGCCGCACGGATCGACGCGGCGCGCGGCGATGTCGGCCTCGCTTCGGCAATCCGGGTTTATGTATTAGAGCAGCTTCAGGCAGACCGTTCCGCGTAAAGCGCCGAACGCAGGCTTACCAGATCATCACGCTCGGACCGCTCGCTACGGCTGAACGGTTTCACAATGATCGGGGCGCGCACCTTGCTGGCAGGCCGATATTCGTTTTCCAGCGCCAACAGCTGCAATTCGGGCGTGGCTATAAAATTCACCTGGCTGTGCATCCGGTCCGCAAACCGCGTCACAAGATGCACCACCCGCGTCGTCACCGGCCCCAATTCTACGTTTTCCATCACTGATTACCCGTCCCCTGTTGTGGAAAAACATTTAGCACAGCCGCGGCCTTTGTCAGACCATGATTTGGACACAAAGCAGAACAAAGGCATACAATCCAAGATTTAGTTTATTGTTATTGTTGAATTATATTGTGAATTCAAGCGTCATGATTGCGTCCAATTTCGATCCTTGCAGTTAATGCGGTGTTGCTTGCTGTTTCCAGTTCAATGACGATCCTGCACTGCCACTGTGATTGTGCGTACATCCAGCGGGTTACCCGCGGGGAGTGATTCGCAGCCATATCCCATCTTTGGCCCGCACAGTCAGGTGCGCTACTGGCACCGGATCGCGCCCTGTCACTGTTTCGAACCGAAAGGCGCGCAGCAGCTGGGTCAGCAGCAATACCCCTTCGACCATCGCGAACCCTGCCCCGGTGCAAACCCGGGGCCCGCTGGAAAACGGCATATAGGCATCGCGCGCACAGGCACGACCTGCCTCGGTCCCCCAACGGCTGGGGTCAAAGCCATCGGGATTATCCCAGATCCGATCGTGCCGATGCAGGTGCCAGGGCGACAAAACCACCTGCGCGCCGGGTTTGACCTGTCGCCCGCGAAAATCCTGCGGCGTCGTGGTCTGGCGCACCATCATCGGGACGGGGGGATAGAGCCGCAGGGATTCACGAAAGATGTCGCGGGTGAGCTTCAGCTTGGAAAGCTCTGAAAACGCGCCATTAAATTGCGCGGCCTCGGTAGCCGCCTGATCCTGCCAGTCGGGATAAAGCGCCAGCAGATACAGGGTCCAGGCGAGGGCCGAGGCGCTGGTTTCGTGCCCGGCGAGGAAAAAAATCGCTACCTGATCGACCATTTCGTCCTCATCAAACCGGTCGCCAGTGACCGGATCGGCGGTGGTCATGATCTTTGTCGCCAGATCATCGGGGGCAGACCCCGCGCCGATCTCGGTCAGCCGGGTGGCGACGAGTTGCCGGATCAGGCTGCGGATCGCGCGGGCAGTGCGCTTGGTCTCGGCCTTGAAAAACCGGGGCATCCAGGCCGGTCCGGGAATGAACGCCGCCAGATTGAGGAGCGGCTGGCTGCGCTGATAGGCTTTGAACTGGTCAAAGACCTGGCCCGCAATGGTGTTTTCAATCGGGATGGAAAACAGCGTGCGGAAAATCACATCGGCGGCGGCGTGGCTGGTTTCCTGTTCAATTTCAACGGGTTCATCGTTCGCCAGCGGAGTCATCCGAGTGACTGCCGCCTGCCCTGCAGCCAGCATCGCGGGGAAAGTGTCGCGCAGGCGGCCCCCCTCGAACGCGGGGTCAATGATCCGGCGTTGGCGTTTCCAGACTGCGCCGTTGGTCAGGAAAACCGAATTGCCAAGGATGGGTCGTAAACCTGCGCTGATCCGGTCAGATTTCGGGAAATCATCGGGGGCTTCGTTCAGGACCCGCCGGATCAGCACAGGATCGTTGATCAGGTAGCTGCGGAAGAACGGAGTGCGAAAGGCCGCCATCCATGCATGATACAGCTTGGCGGGTTGGGCGGATAAAATGTCGGCCCGGAAAAGGTGCATATAGCGCCAGAGCGAGACTTTGTCAGGCCGCGAGGCGGGTTTGGGTGGGATCATGCGGCCATCGAGGTGTATTTTGACGCGGGCACGTCGATCCGGGATTTGGATTGGGGCCGTCCCGCGTAACGCTGTGCCAGCGTCAACGGCCCGGCTGTGATCTGGAAATAATCGTAGTCTCCGGGCCGGTCAAAGGCACAAAGGTATTGAAAATGCAGGCGGAAAAACTTCCACCGCAGCTGCTTCCAACGTTCCGGCGACAGGGTTTGGGTGAAAGCCGCCGAAAACACCAGCGGCCAGATTTTGTCAGGCGGGGCGACGCCCGAGACCGCAACGGGGTCACACAGCGCAAAGGCGCAGCCATCGCCGGGGGCGGTCACATCGACCCAGGTGAGTTCCGGGCGCGCCGAGAGATAGGCCAGATCAGCCCTGAGCCGGTGGGCGCGTGGCAGGAAGGACACCATGGGAACCACCTGCCCCAGTGACAAAAACCCAAGTGCCGGGCTTTTAGGCACCCGGCCAGCCCGGATCAGGTCGGCCAGAATCGACACCGCCAGATGGGCGCCGGATGAATGGCCGACCACGAGAATTTCGTCGTAATTTTCCGCCAGCGCGGCAGCAATAATGTCGCCAAATTGCGCCATCCGGGTTTCCAATGCGGGCGGATTTGCCCCGCCGGATTGCGCGGAATAGGCATAATCATGCATCAGGTAATAGGCAAAGAACCTGCCATCCTTGGCTTTGAACCAGCGCAAGACCAGTGTGAGCACAGTCAGGACCACCGGCCAGCGCAGGAACGGGGTGACCGGGCCGAGGGTCTGCCCGACCCCCGCCAAAATGCCGTTGATCCCCCAGATCAGCGGCCCCGCAGCCAGTGCCCCGGTGCTGACGGCGACAATAAGCTGCAATATCAACATTCCCACCGGATACAGCGCCGCAATCACCGGCCCTTTGCGCAACCACATCAGGCGGCGCAATGCCCCAGAGGTAATATAGGTCCAAGCCGTGCGGACCAGTTGCAGATAGGTCGCGGGAATGCTGGTGGCCATCGAACTGCGCACAATATCAGACCAGACCAGCACCTCGACATCGGCGGTAATTGCGGCGTCACTGATCGTGGCATTCACATGCCAACCATAGGGGCCGCCGCCCTTTTTCGGTGCCAGACCAATGCTATAGCCGGAAATCCCGGCCTGATCAGCGCTTTCCTTGCGATAGAGCTCGCGGTAACGGCGCGGATGAATCGGATCGTAACCGGGGATATAGAACACCCGTCTGCGTTTCACCTGTGTTGTCGCGGTTCCGGTCAATTGAGCCTCTGGATTACCGCTGGCATCCTAGCCCAGAAACTGGACAAATATATGTTAAGCCCGGCCAAATCAGCCGATACTGGCCAGAGCCGGAAATCGCTCCAGCAGCCAAAAGCTGAATGCGGTGAACTGTCCGGTCAGCATCATCAGCCCAACGGTCCACAAGAGCAGCCCCGAGGTCCGTTCGATCCGGCCCATGTGCCGCTTCATCAGGGCCATCAGCCCGGTCAGCCGGGGGAAAAACGCCGCGACCAACAGGAACGGAATACCAAGCCCCAGCGCGTAAAACCCGAGCAGAATGGTGCCGCGCCAGATATCCGCTTCTGACGCCGCAAGCCCAAGTATCGCCCCCAGAATCGGCCCAAGGCAGGGGGTCCAGCCAAAGGCAAAGGCCAGCCCCAGAACATAGGCCCCAAACGCCGATCCGCCCTGTTGGCCCGCAACCAGCCGCGCCTCTCGGTCCAGAAACGGCAGCCGGAAGATGCCGATGAAATGTGCTCCAAAGATCATGATCGTGAGTCCGGCCACAACTGTGAACCAGTCCTGAAACTGCAGCAGCATCCGGCCCATGGTGGAAAACGCGAACCCGAGCAGCAGGAAAACCGTGGACAGTCCGAGGACGAAAAAGATTGCCGCCAGCAGGACCCGGTTGCGCGCCACTTTGGTTTGACTCATGTCGCTGACCGTCACCCCGCCCATATAGGCCAGATATGGCGGCACGATCGGCAGCACACAGGGGCTGAGGAATGACAGAAGACCGGCGAAAACTGCGGTCAGCATCGCCGGCAGCAGCGAGGCATCCAGGATCATGTCTGATGAAAGCAAGCGCGTCTCCCCTTTGTGACTGTCCTAGGGCTTGAAAGGGCTGCCGTCACCTGTCTGCGGTGTCACAAGTTGGTGGACTGGGTGTAACATGACGGCTATCGACCTCGTGTTGCGGGCGGATGCCTCCGGCGGGAGTATTTGGGCGACAAAGATGACAAAGACATGACTGAGATTGATGCCCTGGGGCTGCTCTGCCCCCTGCCCGTGCTGCGCGCCCGTAAGGTGCTGATCAGGATGGTACCGGGCGCGGTGTTGCGGCTGTTGGCCGATGATCCAATGGCCGTGGTCGATATTCCGCTGTTTTGTGCTGAAGCCGGGCATGTTCTGCTATCCGTAAAGGACGTGCAACAAGGTCAGGCATATCTGATCCTGCGTGGCCAATAGCCGGGCAAAAGGGTGCGCCCCCTGCCCGGCCAGTTGAATTATTCCCGGGCCAATGACCACCAGCCGCGCCGTTTTGGCTTGTTATCCGCTTCTGGTGTTGGTTCGACTGCGGCTGCGCCAACAGGTTCAAGCACAAGTTCGGCCACTGCGGCAGGCTCGGCGGCAGGCCCATCCGGTGCAATTACAACCGTTTCGGGCGTTGCTGCGATTTCGACAGCAGCATCTTCGACCTTTGGCTTGCGCCGTGATCGCGGCGCAGGTTTGGCCGGTTCTGCTGGCGTCTCCGCTGATGGTTCAACCGGGGCCCCTGTCGCGATATCGGCGGGGGCTTCGGCCACTGGATCGGCTTTTTTGGCGCGACTGCGGGTCCGTGGTTTGGGTTTTGCAGCGGCTTCTGCGACCAGTTGCTCCTGCACCTCGACTGTGGGTTCGGCCCCAGCCTCGGCAGCAACGGCGGGCAATGCCTCGGGTCCGGCATCTTCGTCGGGTGCTGCATCATCTGCACGGCCACGGCCACGGCCCCGGCTGCGCGACCGGGTCCGGCCACGTGCCGCCGCGACTGGTGCTACTTCGGCGGAGCTTTCGGTGGCGGTTTCGGCTTCGTCCTCGTCACCGTCTTCGCCATCATCATCATCCGCGCCCGCATCGCCAGCAGCCCCATCCAGACCACCTTCAACGCCGTTACCACCCCGCCGACGCCGCCTCCGGCGACGTTTCTTGCGGGGATTATTGCCGTCACCATCGGCGGCCTCGGCTGAGACGGCGGGCTTGGGAGCAACTGCGACATCCGCTACCGTTTCTTCTTCGTCTTCGTCCTCAATCTCATCGACCAGATCGTCTTCGTCCTCGTCGGCCATCATCGAGGAATTGCCGGAAATCGCGGCCTGGGCCGGATCGGGCACAGTGCGGGTGGCGGTCTTGAACTTTTCGATCGCAAAATCGGGCGAGATCAGCGCCAGATCAGCCTCGATCCGCACGGCCATGCCATAGCGGACCTCAATCGCGGCGATATGTTCGCGTTTCTGGTTGATCAGGAAATTCATGATCCCGACCGGGGCCTTGAGCAGCACTTCCTTGCTGCGGCCCCGCACGCCTTCTTCTTCCAGCTGGCGCAGGATGCCCAAGGCGACGTTGTCGTCCGACCGCAAAAGACCGGTGCCGTGGCAATGCGAACAGGGCTGGGTCGTGGCCTCCAGCATGCCGGGGCGCAGGCGTTGGCGCGACATTTCCAGCAGGCCGAACCCACTGATCCGACCCACCTGAATCCGGGCCCGGTCGGTCTTCAGCTTGTCCTTGAAGCGCTTTTCGACGCTCGCATTATTCTTGCGCTCGTCCATGTCGATATAGTCGATAACGATCAGGCCCGCGAGGTCGCGCAGGCGCAGCTGCCGGGCAATCTCGTCGCTGGCCTCAAGGTTGGTTTTCAGGGCGGTTTGTTCGATTGACCCTTCCTTGGTGGCCCGGCCCGAGTTCACGTCGATGGCGACCAAAGCCTCGGTCACGCCGATCACGATGTAACCGCCCGAGGGCAGTTGCACGGTGGGATTGAACATGCTGGACAGATAACCTTCGACCTGAAACCGGGCGAAAAGCGGCATCTGTTCGGCGTGCAGGTTGACGTTTTTGGCATGCGTCGGCATGATCATTTTCATGAAGTCCTTGGCGATGCGGTAGCCCGCCTCGCCTTCGACCAGCACTTCGTCGATGTCTTTGGAATACAGATCGCGGATCGAGCGTTTGATCAGGTCGCCCTCTTCGTAGATCTTGGCCGGCGCAATCGAGCGCAGCGTCAGTTCGCGGATTTGTTCCCACAGGCGCTGCAGATATTCGTAGTCGCGTTTGATTTCCGATTTGGTGCGCTGCGACCCGGCGGTGCGGATGATCAGGCCGGCGCCATCGGGCACCTCCATCTCGTTCGCTATCTCTTTCAGTTTTTTGCGATCCACCGCATTCGTGATCTTGCGGGAAATGCCGCCGCCGCGTGCGGTGTTGGGCATCAGCACGCAATAGCGGCCGGCGAGCGACAGATAGGTGGTCAGGGCCGCGCCCTTGTTGCCGCGTTCCTCTTTGACGACCTGCACCA
>JANOMH010000031.1:0-2606 GCA_031420215.1 Rhodobacterales bacterium
TCGTGGCGGCGGCGGTAGTAATTGAGCCCCGGATATTTCGCATCCACAGCGGCAAAGCAGTCGCGCAGCACCGGCAGTTCGGCCAGATCGTCGGTCGAAAACAGCTCGGCCCGCAAGCCGTCGTGCAGGTCATGGTGGTTATAGGCGATATCATCGGCCAAAGCGGCGGCCTGCGCTTCGGCACTGGCATGGGTGTGCAGTTCCAGATCGTGGCGCGTGTTGTATGCGGCCAAGGCATAGGGGACCGGGTCCTTGACCGGGCCGTTATGTTTGGCAATCCCCTCCAGCGTTTCCCAGGTCAGGTTCAGCCCGTCCCATTCGGCATAGTGCCGTTCAAGCGAGGTGACGATCCTTATCGCCTGCGCATTGTGATCAAAGCCGCCATAGGGGGCCATCTGCGCGTTCAGCGCATCCTCTCCGGTATGGCCAAAGGGCGGATGGCCAAGGTCATGGGCCAAAGCCACAGCTTCGGTCAGTTCGACGTTGAGCCCCAGAGCCGCCGAAACGGTGCGGGCCACTTGTGCCACTTCGATGGAATGGGTCAGGCGGGTCCGGAAATAGTCGCCTTCATGTTCGATGAACACCTGGGTCTTGTGTTTCAGCCTGCGGAAGGCGCTGGCATGAATGATCCGGTCCCGATCGCGCTGAAATGGCGAGCGGAAGGTGCTTTCCTCCTCTGGATACAGCCGCCCCCGGGCTGTCGCCGGATCCGACGCGTATCGTTCCATCGCCGTTGACATCACGCGGTTGCCTCCGCCTATGTGATTTAGTCTGATAACTTGTTGCATTGCCTGAAACCCCCTATATGTCAGAGGCATCCAAACCGATAGGCCCGATCATGCTCACCTTACCCCCCCAAGTCACCCCCCGCGCCTTTGAACGCCTGACCGAGATCGGGGCGGCGGCACAAGGCAAGGTGCTGCGGGTTGCGGTTGACGGTGGCGGGTGTTCGGGCTTTCAGTATGACATCGCACTGGACGAGGTCAAAGCCGACGATCTGATCCTGTCGGGGTCCGGCGAAACCGTGGTGATCGACTCTGTATCCCTGCCGTTCCTGGCCTCGGCCGTGATCGACTTTTCCGAAGAACTGATCGGGGCGCGCTTTGTCATCAATAACCCCAATGCCACAAGTTCTTGCGGCTGCGGCACCTCATTTTCGATGTAATCGCAGCCCTGCCCGGCGCGCAACCGGGCAGGTCGCTTGCTATTTAGCCGGTCAAACCCGTATTTGTCCAAAAACAAGAACAAATACGGGGCAGCACGATGATCGACCCACTCTCCATTCTGGCGGTTCAACACGGCACCGATAAATTCGGGTATCACGACTATATGCCGAATTATCACAAGCTCTTTGCGCGGTTTCGTGACCGACCGATCAAGCTGCTGGAACTCGGCGTCGGCGGGTATGCGGATGAAGACCGGGGCGGCCAGTCACTGGCCACATGGCGCGACTACTTTCCGCTGGCCCAGATCACCGGCATTGATATCGAGAAGAAAAGCCTTGATCTTGGCGACCGGGTGCAGGTGCTGCAGGGCAGCCAGGCTGATCCAGAGTTTCTGCTGCAACTTGTGGCCAGCCGTGGCCCGTTTGACCTGATCATCGACGATGGCAGTCATCGCAATGAACATGTGGTCGAATCCTATCGCATCCTGTTTCCGACCCTCGCCCCCGGCGGGATTTATGTTGCCGAAGATGTGCAAACCTCGTTTTTCCCGCTTTTTGGCGGATCCCTGACGCTGGATGCACCCAATTCGGTCGGCTATTTCGCCGATATCATGACCCGCTTTGGCACCGGCGAAGCGGACCCGTTGATATCAGAGGTCGCGGCGATTGAACGGTTTCACAATATGGTGGCATTGCACAAAGTTGAACCCGGCAAGGCTACGGGTGGGATTGCCAGCTCAAATGCGTTTGAATTCATAGAAATTCCGCGACGCGATATCCTGAGCGTCGATGATGATCAGTCCGGGGCCCTTGCGCCCGTCGGGGCCAAGGTGAAACGTAAAAAGGCTGGTGCCCCCGATCAGGACCTTGTTGTGCTGCAAGCCGACGCCAGCCCGGCCACCCTGCGCGCCGGATTTGCACGGTTGCGCAATCCGGGCTTACTATGCCTGACCGGCACCCCGGATGCGGCGATGCTGGCCGAACTGCATGACCGCTTTGTCCAGGTTGATCACCGCGAGATTGCGGTTCATTACCCCCATGCCCCGATTGATCCGATGGCAAAAGAAATCTATGCCATCGAACGGCATGCGGACGGCATCATCCTGATCAAGGCCCCGAACGATTATCCGTCCAATTTTGCGTTTGACGTCGAACAGCCGCAGGCCAAGGCAGCACTGGCCGAAATGGAGGTCGTTCTGCACGAGAGTACGACCGAAGATGGTCTGGTCCAGTATGCCAAGATACTGACCCAAAGCGGCGCCAAGGAAGCAGCCCGGCACTGGCTGGAAAAACTCGGTGCATTGGGGGTAACGTCACGCCAGTTTTTTCAACTGGCTATCGGGCTTGCCCAACACGACCACCGCCTGGACGCGGCAGAGGCCTTGTGCCGGTCGGCGCTTGACAATTACCCCAATGACGCCGGTTTTGGATTGTGGCTTGC
>JANOMH010000032.1:0-3772 GCA_031420215.1 Rhodobacterales bacterium
AGTGGCGCGGGGCAAGATGATCTCGTCCCCCAAATTGCGGATCGGGTTTTTCGCCCAGCATCAGGTCGAGGAGTTGCGGGTCGAAGAAACCCCGCTGCAGCATCTGATGCGCGAGCGGGCCGAAGAAGGCCAGGCGCGGCTTCGCGCCCGGCTCGCGGGCTTTGGGCTGGGGGCCGCACAGGCCGATACCGAGGTCGGGCGGCTGTCCGGCGGCCAGAAGGCGCGGTTGTCGCTGCTGCTGGCCACCCTGCCCGCGCCGCATCTGCTGATCCTCGACGAACCGACCAACCACCTCGATATCGAATCGCGCGAGGCTCTGGTCGAGGCGCTGACCGCCTATACCGGTGCAGTGATCCTCGTCAGCCACGACATGCATCTTTTGTCGATGGTCGCCGACCGGCTCTGGCTGGTCAAGGATGGCCGGGTCAAACCCTATGACGAAGACCTTGAGACCTATCGCAACATGCTGCTGACCGTCGACAAACCGCAAGGCAAGCCCAAACCGGTGGCCAAGGTTGAAAAGCTGACCCGCGAACAGATCATGGCACTGCGGTCCGATGTGCGCAAATGCGAAGACCGGGTCGAAAAGATCAACGAGATGCGCGATAAACTGGCGACCAAGCTGGCGGACCCGGCGCTGTATGACACCAAGCGCACCGGCGAGCTGGACACCTGGAACAAGAAATACGCCGAGGTGATGGAAGCCCTGGAACGGGCCGAGGCGATGTGGATGGCGGCGAGTGACAAGCTGGACAAGGCGCAGAAGGTCTGATCCCTTGTAATTTCGGAGTTGAAAAAATACTCCCGCCGGAGGCTCCTGCCGCGGCGCCGATTGACCGGCCCCGGCAAACAGGCCACCCTGTCCGCATGACCTTTGCCGCCATCATCGCAGCCTTTACCACGCTGTTCATCATCATCGACCCGCCGGGGCTGGCGCCGCTGTATATCGCGCTGACCCAGGGCCTTTCGCCGGCGCAACGCCGGGCAATTGGCCTGCGCGCTTGCTTGACGGCGATGGTGCTGATGTTGGGCTTCCTGTTTTTAGGGGCAGGCTTGCTGGGCTTTATCGGCATTTCGATGCCCGCTTTCCGGATTGCGGGCGGGATCCTGCTGTTCATTACCGCGCTCGATATGCTGTTCGAACGCCGCCAGTCCCGGCGCAAAACCAATGCCGATGACAGCAATGATCCGGGGCATGACCCGTCGGTGTTTCCGCTGGCGATCCCGCTGATCGTCGGGCCTGGGGCGATTACCACGATCATCCTGTTGGCCGGGCAGGCCACGGGCCCGACGGATTATGCGGCAATCACTGCCGTAATGGCCCTGAACATGGTGATCGTGTTCGGTTTTTTCATTGCCTCGACCACGATTGAACGGATCCTTGGCAAGACCGGGATCAATGTCGTGACCCGGGTTTTGGGCATGCTTCTGGCGGCTCTGGCAGTGCAGTTCATATTGGATGGATTACGCTCTTCCGGATTGGCCACATGATCCCTATCTTGTGCCCATGAACCCGGATGACTGGCCCCGCTTACTGTTTCTTGGACTGCTGCTCGCGGCGTTGATCGGGTCGTTTCTGGCCTCCAATCGTGGCAATATGGGCCGGGTGGCGCAACAGGCCGCGATCTGGGGGTTGATTTTCGTCGGCGTGATTGCCGCCTATGGCCTGTGGAACGATGTCAGCCGCGACCTGCGGACCCGGCAATCGGTGGTCAGCGAGGGCAAGATCGAAGTGCCACGCAGCCCGGATGGGCATTATTATGTGACCGCCGACGTGAACGGCGTGCCGGTGGTTTTCGTGATCGATACCGGCGCCACGGATATGGTGCTGAGCCAGTCCGACGCTGCCCGTGCCGGGTTGAATCCCGAAACATTGGCCTATCTCGGCAGCGCCTTTACCGCCAATGGTGAAGTGCGCACTGCCACAGTGCAGCTTGACCGGGTCAATCTGTCCGGGATCGAAGATCGCGGTGTCCGGGCAGTGGTCAATCAGGGGCAGATGGATGGCTCGCTGCTGGGCATGGGCTATCTGAGCCGCTATGCCCGGATCGAGATTGCCGATGGCCAGTTGATCCTGACCCGGTAGCAATAGCGGACAAGGATGTCCGACCTGCACACATCGACCATCAACCACTGGTAGGTCGGACAAATTTGTCCGACTCTCCCTACCCCCAGGCCGGCCAGACCTCGGTATCATGATCCGGATGCTGCCGGTTGCTGGCCGCAATCATCGCCGCCCGTTCCGGCATTTCCTCTTCTGCGGTGCCGAATTGCTTGACCTGACCGATCTGGTCTATTTGCGGCGCCCGGTCGGCATTCCCCAACTCAAAGGCCAGCGGGATGGCGGCGGGGGTGTCAAAGGCCCCGATGCTGATTGACACATGTTTGCCCGGAATGTGATGGAAAAACAACGGCGTGCCGCAGTCCCGACAGAACCCGCGTTCCACATCGGCAGAGCTTTGGAATGTGGCCGGTGTCCCCCGTGTCCATATCAGATCGGTTTTGGGCACCCCGACAAGGGCTGCAAAAAAGCTGCCCGTAGCTTTCTGACACATCCGGCAATGGCAGATATGCGGGTTGTCCAGCAAGGTTGCAGCGTGGAATCGCACTGCGCCGCATTGGCAGCCGCCGGTCAGGGGGAGTGCGGGGTGTGTCATGGTTTATCCAGCCGATTGGATTTTGGATGGCAGATATGCCAGATCCATTCATACTCTGCCTGATCGGTTTGCCCATAGCAAAACCCGGATAAATTCAAAAGATAGCCGATATAGTCCCGCGCGCCGCAGGCCACCCACGTCTGCGGATCGTCGCCCGAATTTCCCCGGCAGCGACTGTCGTAGGCCGCATAATCCTGAAACAGCGCGAGGTCGGAATGGGCCATCATACTTTGATCCAAGGGCTCCGCCCGCGCCATTTGGGCCCCGATAACCAGAGCCACGGCCACAAGAATCGACCGTTTTATTGTCCACGGCGATGCGTCCGACGTCACCATTTCATTGTCCTCACCTCAGGGGGCCAAGGGCATGGCAGCCTCGGCCTTCATCACCCAGCGCCCGTTGTCCTGTGCCCAATATTGGGCCGCACAGCCTGCCCCGGTCAAGGCTTTCCACTGCGCCCGCGCCCCGGCCAAGGCCACTTCGTCGTTGCCATCAAACAGGATACAGACCCGTTGCGCCGCTTGCACCTGTTGTGGCGTCACGTCGGCCCCGTCGACACACATGATGCAGGCCCGGTCGGTGGGCGTAGTGGTCAGCAACACCGGTTGCAGACCGTCATGTGCCCCACCCGCAAGGCCATGCGCCAAAAAGCTGTCCTCTGCCCCCAGCCAGAGCGCCTGATCCAGCTTATCGATCCGACCCGCATCAACCCCGCGCACTTCGATCTGCCAGCCCTGCCCCTGCGCCCGCCCGATCAAGCTGGGCAGGGTCTGTTCGACTGTGCTTTCGGTCAAGAGATAGAAATAGGCGGCTCCCATGTATCTGGCCCCATCTAATGCTCATACTTATCCGCGATCAACCGGTTCAGCGCCATCACACCCCAGCCTGAGGCCCCCTTGGGCGCAAGCGTCGTGTCGGTTTTCATCAATGCGGTCCCCGCGATATCCAGATGGCACCACGGCACATCGTCCTTCACAAACCGCTTCAAAAACTGCGCCGCTGTGATCGCCCCGCCTTCGCGCCCGCCGACATTCATCATATCGGCGACGCGGGATTTCAGCCGGTCGTCGTAACCCTGCCCCATCGGCATCCGCCAGGCGCCTTCGTTTTCGGCC
>JANOMH010000033.1:0-1980 GCA_031420215.1 Rhodobacterales bacterium
GGTGCAGGCGGGCGAGTTCGAGCCGCATATGGACCCGCAATTCGGCGTCGAGGTTGGACAGCGGCTCATCAAACAGGAACACCTTGGGGTCACGGACGATGGACCGGCCAATGGCGACGCGTTGGCGCTGGCCGCCGGAGAGTTGCGCGGGTTTGCGGTCGAGATAGGGGGCGAGTTGCAGGGTAACAGCGGCTGTGGCCAGCCGTCGCGCAATCTCGGCCGGGGCGACACCGGACACCCGCAGCCCGAAGGTCATGTTTTCGGCCACGGTCATATGCGGGTAAAGCGCATAGGACTGAAACACCATGGAAATGCCCCGATCCACGGGTTCGAGGCCGGTCACATCCTTGCCGTCGATGTGGATATGGCCCGATGTGACATCCTCCAGCCCCGCGACGATCCGCAACAGGGTGGATTTGCCACAGCCGGACGGGCCGACCATTACCACAAATTCCTGCGATGCAATGTCGAGGTTGACGTCCTTGATGACCGCCTGGGCACCGAAGGATTTTTCGACATGGGACAAACGGACATCGGCCATGATTTACCCCTGTTTCATTGCGCGGTTGAGGGCCGCGAAGGCGCTTTGCAAGGCCACGTCCGGTGCCTGTTCGAACCGGCACTCAATGGCCGCATATCCGTCGAAACCTAAACCCGCCAATGCCTTGAACGCCGCAGCGAAGTCGGTATGCCCCAGTCCCGGTTCAACGCGGTGGTTGTCGGCCAGATGGACATGACCGACCAGATCACCCGCCGCGCGCAGCGATGCACCGATATCGGCCTCTTCGATGTTCATGTGGAACAGATCCGCCATCAGCTTGACCGACGGCAGGCCAACGGCGCGGCACAGGCTGGTGCCTTGGGCCAATGTGTTGACCATGTGATCTTCGTAGCGGTTCAGCGGTTCCAGCCAGACCGTAACGCCGCGCGTGGCTGCATGGGTGCCAAGCTGGCCCAGCATGTCGATCAGGATGGTGCGATCCTCATCCGCTGTGCGCGGCGCAGTAAACGGAGGCAGGCGGTTGGAATGCATCCCGTAGGACGCCGGAGTAACGACACCCTTGGCCCCGATTTCCCCTGCAACGTCGCAAAGTTCCTTCATCGCGGCCAGGGCCTCGGCCCGGCGGGCGGGGTCGAAATCGCCGATAAAGCGGTCGGCGATGATGCAGATCGACGGCATCACCACGCCGGCGCGGGCGGCTGCGGTCAGTTCGGGCAAACGGTCGGACATGCCGGCGCTGCCACGCAGTTCGATCCCGTCATAGCCGATGTCGCGTACCAGCGCCCATTTGTCAGTCAGGCTGTGGCCCGGGGTCAGGTTTTCCTGAACGGCAAATTTGAGGGTCATGGCTGTGGCTCCGTGAAATCGAGGATGACTTGCAGGCAGTCGCCGGGCGTGTCGCGCAACAGCTCAAACGCGGTCTGCGCCTCGGTCGCCTTGTAGGTATGGGTAATGAGCCTGCCGAAATCGACTTTGCCCGCCGCGATCAGCCCCATGATCGTCTGGTCAAGCCGGGTGCGGGTCCAGCGGTGGTCAAGCGCGGGGTTGATGCCGCTGATCTGCGAGCAGACAAGGTTGACGCGGTTGTGGTGGAATTCCTCGCCCAGAAACAACCCCCGCCCGTCGCCCTGAAAAAAGCCGCAGACCACGACGCGGCTGTTATAGGCGACGGACCGGATAGCGGCGTGAAGCGCCGGGTACGCGCCGGTTATTTCAATAGCGACATCGGCCCCGCGACCACCCGTGATCTCTTTGATCCGGGTCGCGGCATCCTCGGCGCTGGCGTTGATGACATAATCCGCACCCATCGAGGTTGCCAGATCAAGACGGCTTTGCAGCCGGTCCACCGCAATCACCGTGGCCCCGTTCAGTTTGGCCAGTTGCGTCACCATCAGCCCCGGCACGCCTTGGCCAAAGATCGCGACATATTCGCCCAGCCTGATCCCGGCATCCAGAATCGCGTTCAGGGCAATCGCCCC
>JANOMH010000034.1:0-3410 GCA_031420215.1 Rhodobacterales bacterium
GCTCAGTCGGCGCGGGCTCAGTCGGCGCAGGCTCAGTCGGCGCAGGCTCAGTCGGCGCAGGCTCAGACGGCGCAGGCTCGGTCGGCGCGGGCTCGGTCGGCGCGGGCTCGGTCGGCGCGGGCTCGGTCGTTACCGCTTCTGCTATCTCCGGGGCTTCCGGTTGAGTCTCTGGCGACTGTGGCTCGGCCACACTGGCGATCACCGTCTCGGTCTGCGGCTCAGGGGTCGGACTGGGTGCCACGATCACTGTCGCCTCGGATGGCACGGCGGCACCGGCAGGGTCGGCCAGCAGGGACAGGATCCGGGGGGTATCAGAGGGGGGCAAGGTCACAAAGGCCACAAAACTGCCTGAAGCATCGGCAACGGCTTCGGCCAAGGTGTCGGTGCCTAACAGCACAGCCACGGCCATGCCGGCCGGGGCTTTTCCGGCGATGATGCCGGTGCCATCGGGGGCAATGCGAACCACGTCGATCACCGGCGGGGTTGGAGGAACTGCCGCTGGTATCACCACTTCGGCCTCGGGCACCGCAACGGCTTCGGCTTCTGCCTGCGGTGCCGCGACAGCGACCTGCGCCGCATCAGCCGGGTCTGGTGCTGGTTCTGCCGGGACCGGGGCTGTAACCGCGACCTGCCCAACAGGCGGCACGGCATCACGCGGGCGCAGCATAGGCTCGACCAGCACCGCCGCCCCCAGAATTGCAACCCCTGCTCCAGCGCCCAATGCGATCCGCAGCGCGTTTGATCCAGCCACCCGTCCACTCCCCGTAAGCCCGCCTGGCCTGCCACCCCAGTTCAGGCAGACCAGTTATGGTTGAGCGAGCATAACAACGCAGCTATGAGGGGTCAAAACCCAATCACAGTGCAACTGAAATCTTTGACCAAAGGCGACCGATATGCCCCAACCTCTCACATCCGTCTGTGTGTTCTGCGGGGCGCGCGCCGGGGCCCTGCCCGCTTATGCCGCAGCGGCCACAGCCACCGGGGCGATGCTGGCCGCAAACCAGTGGCGGCTGGTCTATGGGGCTGGCGATGTCGGGCTGATGGGGCTGGTGGCCAAGGGCACGCAATCCGCGGGCGGCAAAACCTTTGGGGTGATCCCGACGCATCTGTTGGGGCTGGAGGTCGGCAAGCGCGATCTGGATACATTCGTGATCACCGAAACCATGCATGAGCGTAAAAAAGTGATGTTCATGAATGCCGATGCCATTGTCATGCTGCCCGGCGGGGCGGGAAGCCTGGACGAATTCTTTGAGGTGGTCACCTGGCGGCAACTTGGCCTGCATGGCAAGCCGATCATCCTGTTGGACATCGCGGGCTATTGGCAGCCATTGCTGGAACTGCTGCGCCATGTGGTGGGGCAAGGCTTCGCTGACCCGTCACTGCTGGGCTACATTACCACGGTTGATGACGTGGGCGCATTAGAGGCCGCATTGCGCGCCGCCCTGTCCTGAGCCAGCAGGCTGACCGAATACAGCACCAAAGCGGCCCAGATGCCCGGAAAAGCCACCGCATGCCATGGCGTAAACGGTTCGGCAAACACCAGCACCGCACAACCGAATTGCAGGGTCGGGTTGATGTATTGCAGCAATCCGACCGTCGCCAGACTGACCCTGCGGGCGGCATAGCTGAACAGGATCAGCGGAGTGGCGGTCATCGGGCCGGATAGCGCCAAGAGCAGATGGGTATGAACATGGCTGGGCCCGACTGTGCCGCGCCAGAACAGCCACCCAATCGCCAACGGCGCCAGCACCAGCACTTCGGCGGTGACCGACACGATGGGACCAAGCGCCAGCCGTTTCTTGACCAGCACATAGGCGCCGAATGTCCCGGCCAGCATCAACGCCATCCACGGCGGCACCCCCAGGCCAAAGGTCAGCACCGCCACCGCCAGTCCAGCCAGCCCTACCGCGACCCATTGCAGCCGGGCCAGTCGCTCGGCAAAGACCAGCCGGCCCAGCAACACCGCCACCAGCGGAAAGATGAAATAGCCCAGCGACGCCTCGACCCCCTGGCCGTGACCAATGGCATAGATATAGCCAAACCAGTTCACCGAAATCATCACGGCGGCCAGTGCCACCTGCCCGAAATACCGGCCCAGCCCCTGGGCCACAGCACCAAGCTGGCCCTGCACCGCCAGAACCGTGGCGAAAAAGATCAGTGACCACAGGGCGCGGTAGCACAGCACCTCAAGTGCGGGGACGTCGCGCAGCTGGGCGTAAAACAGCGGCGACAGGCCCCAGACCGAGGCCGCCACGCACATTGCCACCACACCTTTTGTTGCTTCGGTCACGCCTGCCCCCAATTTATGGCTCATAGGCCATGGCGCATCGGCAATGGCAAGCATCCGCCCGTCGGCAACCGCCCCCCTATCCGGCCCCGCAGGTTCCGCTAGACTGGTGAAAAAATGGAGCATGTCATGCTGCGTCTTGCCCTTGTCGCGATTTTCCTGCTGGCGCTATTGCCGCTGCCCACACTGGCACAGCAGCCCGGTTTCAGCACGGGCATGACCTGGGACTGGCAATTGTCCGAACCCTTTAACCTTGCCCTGCCGGTGCAGGTGCTTGATCTGGACCCGGACTCGCTGGGGGCGGGGGATATTGCCGAACTGCGGGGCAAGGGGATCCTGACGATTTGCTATGTCAGTGTCGGCACGCTGGAGGAATGGCGCGGCGATGTCGCTTCCTTTCCCGCCCAGGTGATCGGCAATAGTTATGTCGAATGGGAGGGGGAGCGATTTTTGGACATCCGGCAGACCGATATCCTGCTGCCCCTGATGCAGGCCCGCTTTGCCGATTGCGCCGACAAAGGCTATGACGCGGTCGAGCCCGACAATATGGATGTCTATATCAACGACTCCGGTTTTGACATCAGCGCCGACCAGACCGTGGCCTATGTCACCGCATTGGCCGAGATTGCGCATGGATTGGGGCTGGCTATCGGGCAAAAGAATGTGCCGGAACTGACCGCTGATTTAGAGCCTGTCTTGGATTTCGTGGTGACCGAGGGCTGCATCGCCGATGGCTGGTGCGATCAGGTCAGCCGGTATGCGCAAAATGGCAAAGCCATTTTCGCCGCTGAGTACGAGGTGCCGCAAGCCGGACAAGCCGGGTTATGCGCGCAGGCCACAGCAGCGGGCATATCCCTGATCTTCAAGGAATATGACCTTGATGCACGGGGATCGCGCTGTCAGTAGTATGCAGACGGCACATCGCTCGGCGTGCCGTCTGCAACGGGGTCACATCCGGGATGCGACGTTTTCCCAGTTCACTAGATTGTCCAGGAAGTTGGTCATATAGGCCGGGCGCTTATTGCGGAAATCGATGTAATAGGAATGCTCCCACACATCGCAGCCCAACAGAGCAGTCTGGCCATAGCACAGCGGATTGACGCCGTTTTCGGTTTTAGTGATT
>JANOMH010000035.1:0-4873 GCA_031420215.1 Rhodobacterales bacterium
GGTTCATACTAAGGGGTTTAGGGGTTGGGGTGGGGTGGGTGAACCCCAGGTTTGTTGTTGGGGGGGGTGGGTTGCACCCACCCTACCCGCGGATCACCTTGGCCAAAGCCCCGAACATCGGCTCGTTGGAACAAATCAGCCCGCCGTCCTCGATCAGATCCTTGCCCGGCACCAAGGGCTCGATGAACCCGCCGGCTTCGCGGACAATAACCACGCCAGCGGCGATGTCCCAGGGGTGCAACCGGCGTTCCCAATAGCCGTCGAACCGGCCCGCAGCGACATAGGCCATGTCAAGTGCCGCCGATCCCCAGCGGCGGATCCCGGCGCAGACCGGGGCCAGGCGGGCCAGTTCGGCGATGGTCAGCGGCAGGTCGGTGGCCCCGCCAAAGGGAATGCCGGTGGCAAAGACACATTCCAGCATCCGGGTCCGGCCCGATACGCGAATGCGGCTTTCGTTCATCCAGGCACCGCTGCCTTTTTCGGCATAAAACATCTCGTCCTTGACCGGGTCATAGACCACGCCCGCGACCACAATCCCCTTGTGTTCCAAGGCGATAGAGACGGCCCAATGCGGCAGGCCATGCAGAAAATTGGTGGTGCCATCCAAGGGGTCAACGATCAAGCGGCGGGTCGGATCCTCGCCGTCGATCACAGTGCCCTCTTCGCCCAGAAAGCCATAAGAGGGGCGGGCCTTCATCAATTCCTCGCGGATTGTCGCTTCGGCCTGCTTGTCGGCGCGCGACACGAAATCGCCGGGACCTTTGGACGAAACCTGCAAATTCTCGACCTCGCCGAAATCTTTGAGCAGGGCGCGACCGGCCTTGCGGGCGGTTTTCATCATGACATTCAGGTTCGCACTGCCAGCCATTGCCGCACTCCTTCCAAGGGATCAGAGGCGGCGTATAGGGCCTGCGGCATGTGCGGGCAAGGGCCGGGTGCATTGGGCGGATAATGCGCAAAAATCCTCTAAATTCTGCGCTACTTCGGTGGGGCAGGCCACGGCCCTGTTAAGGGCATATTGGCGGCCTTCGGGGCATGATCGGGAACCTTCAGCATCGATTGGCCCATGCGCGCGCTTACCCTGGAAAAACTGCGGCACGAAACGCGCTTTGTCTGCCATATCTCTGCGCGCGATATGGCCAAACGGCTGGCTTCGGCCGGGATGATTCTGGGCATTTGCTGGTATGCCGGACTGGCGCAAGCCGTTCTGGTCATGGGCGGGCTGATTCTGCTGTTCGAAATCTGTGCCAAGATCATCGCAACGTATATGCCAGAGCGGGAACAGGATATCGGCATTGGGCTGATGGCGGCAATGTGGTGGACCAATGTCCCTTCGACGGTGGTCTATCTGTTGCCCGCGCTGATGCTGGCAACCCAACCTTCGGTGGCGCTGCTATTGGGCGGGATGCTGTGGGTTTTCGGGGTTTATGTCCATATTTCCAACACATTCGTTTCCTTGCCGATTTATAACTGGAGCCAGATGGTCCCGGCTTTCCTGACATCTTTCGTGATGTTCTGGCTCGCTTCGGACATGACATTCGTCAGTTCAGGCTTGCTTGATTGGGGGATTACCACTGCATTGACGGTGATTTACGGGATCAACACGATTGAAACCCTGACCCGGCAAAAAGACACGCAAACCGCCCTTGATACTGCCCGGACCGAGGCTAATGCCCGGCTGCGCGCGCTTGAACACATGAACCAGCATGACGCGCTGACCGGCCTGTTGAACCGCAGCGCGTTTGACGCGGCCTTGGAGCAACTTTTGCTCAAACGGCCCGCCACGCAACGGCTGGCGGTGTTTTTGATGGATCTGGACGGGTTCAAACCAATCAACGACACCTATAGCCACAAGGCGGGCGATACGGTGCTGATCGCTGTGGCCGAGCGGCTGCGGCTGGCGGTGGGCGAAGCGGGCATTGTCGCCCGGTTTGGCGGCGATGAATTTGCGCTGGCGCTACCGATGATCGACGATCAGGCGGCACTCCGGCGCCTGGCCGACTTTGTCTCTCAGTCCATCCGGCAGCCGATCCGTTATGGGGAACGCATCCTTGAAGTGGGGGTGAGTATCGGGATCAACCTGACCGGCGTCGCCGAAGATACGGTCAGCGGCCTGTGTACCGGGGCCGATCAGGCGATGTATCAGGCCAAAGCCGAATCCGGGCAACGCTGGGTGTTCTACGACCCTGCAGCAATTCCGCACCGGCTCAGCCTGACTGACCGGCACAACCTGTCCCAGGCGATCAGATCAAACGAAATCAAACCCTTCTATCAGCCCAAGGTGGATACTGACACCGGGGCCATTTGTGGGTTTGAGGCTTTGGCCCGCTGGGTCCACCCCGAAAAGGGGCTGCGCCCGCCCTCAAGCTTTCTGCCGCAGATCAACGAGCTGGGCCTGCAGGGCGATTTTTTGCATCATATGGCCCGGCAGATTCTGACTGATGTCAGTCAGATGGTGGCCGACGGGATGAACCCCGGACAGGTGTCGATCAACATCCCCGAAGTGGCCTTGGCGACCCATTCCGGCACCCGCGACCTTGCTGCATTGCTGGCGGAGTTTCCGCAGACCGCCGGGCATATCACCTTTGAAATCACCGAGGATGTGTTCATTGCCCGCTCGGGTGAGATCATCAAGAACAGTATCAAGCAGTTCCGCCGGGCCGGGGTGCGGATATCGCTGGATGATTTCGGCACTGGCTTTGCGTCCTTCCAACATCTGCGACAACTGGAATTTGACGAGCTGAAAATCGACACCAGTTTTGTGCAGGGGCTGGGGGTCGATCCGGCGGCCGAAGTGCTGGTCGGCGGCTTTTTGTCCATCGCGGCGGGGCTTGGGGTGCAGGTCATCGCCGAAGGGGTCGAAACCCCCGACCAGCTGTTCCGGTTGCGCCAACTGGGCGGCAAATATGCCCAAGGTTATCTGTTCAGCAGCGCCATAACCCTGGACGAGGCGCGCGTCCTGCTATTTGCGGAAAACAGCCGCAACCGCAGATATGCCCGGCTGGTGGATCAAAGCCGCTGACACTTGTCGGCCAGCAAGTCTCAGTCTACCTTGAGCCATGTCCCAAACTCTGCTGGCCCATGAACCCACGCTCCGGCTCGCTGCTTTTCTGGGCATGCTCGGGCTGATGGCGCTATGGGAACTGGCCGCACCTTGCCGGCGCAATGACTTGCCCCGCCTGCTGCGCTGGTCCAACAACCTGGCCCTGGTGGTGATCGATAGCCTTGTGCTGCGGATTGGCTTTCCGGTGCTGGCCACCGGCTTGGCGGTACTGGCGGCGGATCAGGGCTGGGGGCTGTTCAACTGGCTCGCCCTGCCCGGCTGGCTTGGCTTTATGCTGGGATTCCTGCTGCTGGATCTGGCGATATATGCCCAGCACGCCACTTTTCACGCGGTCCCCTGGCTGTGGCGGTTGCACCGGATGCATCATGCCGATCAGGATTTCGACCTGACGACCGGGCTGCGCTTTCACCCCGGCGAAATTGTGGTTTCAATGGCGGTCAAACTGGCTTTGGTGCTGTTGCTGGGGGTGCCTGCCGTTGTGGTCTTGCTGTTCGAAGTCATGTTGAATGCCACCGCCATTTTCAACCATGCCAATGTCAGATTGCCCGGCGCAGTGGACCGCGTCCTGCGGCTCATCGTGGTCACGCCAGATATGCACCGGATCCATCATTCGGTGAACCCTATGGAAACCCACAGCAATTTCGGCTTTAATCTGCCATGGTGGGACTGGCTTTTCCACACCTACCGGGCGCACCCTTTGCTCGGGCACAGGAATATGACCATCGGCTTGCCGATATTCCGCACCCGCCGCGACCAATGGCTCGACCGGATGCTGCTGCAACCGTTCATCAGCCCCGCTGCAGTTTCACCGCCTCTTGCCGGGCCAGCCGGATCAGATGCGCCATAAACGGCCGGGCCGTATCTTCGGCACGGGTTGCGGCATACAGGCGGCGGGTGATCCCGGTTTTGGTCAACTTGCGGGTGACAAAATCCGCATTGAACCGGACTTGCCGCACAACCCAGTCCGGCAACACCGCAACCCCCCGGTTTGATGCCACCAACAACAAGATGACAGCAGTCAGTTCGACCTGCCGGATGGCGGCGGGTTCCACCTTGGCCGGTGTCAACAATTGCGAGAATATGTCCAGCCGGGCCCGGTCCACCGGATAGGTGATCAGGGTCTGGCCGCGAAAATCCTCGGCCTCGATCACATCCTTGACCGCCAGAGGATTGGCGCTTGAGGCCACAAACACCGGCTCATAATCAAACAGCGGGGTGAAATCCGTCTCGGGCAGATCTTCGGGGTCCGACGACACCACCAGATCCACCTCCTCGCGGCGCAAGGCCGGCAGCGCGTCAAAGGCCAGACCGGGGCGGATATCCACATCGACCTCGGGCCAGGCTTTGCGGAACGATTCAAGCACGGGCAGCAGCCATTCAAAACAGGCGTGGCACTCGATGGCGATATGCAACCGACCGGCTTTGCCACTGATAAGCCCGGCAAATTCAGCCTCGAGTGCGGCCACCTGTGGCAGAATGCTTTCGGCGGCGGCCAGCAGTTTCATCCCCGCGGATGACAGGCGCAGCGGTTTGGCGCGGCGGACAAACAGTTCCACACCGGCCTGATCCTCGATCCCCTTGATCTGATGCGACAGCGCGGATTGGGTCATGTTCAGCAGGTCAGCGGCCCGGGCCAACCCGCCGGTATCATGGATCGCCTTGATCGTGCGCAGGTGGCGGAATTCGATATGCATATGAACCAGACTCATGATCATGCTGAAAGTTATGAATTTGTCTCACAGCCACAAATACTCCACAAGGGGGGCAACCCGAAAAGGATTGCCCGATGACCCGCCCCACCGTCTCCTT
>JANOMH010000036.1:0-5931 GCA_031420215.1 Rhodobacterales bacterium
CACTGCCGTCTGCGATGTATCAAGCACTTCTGACCAAGCCCGCACCGTATCACCTGCAAAACAGGGATTGGCATGGGTGCCGCCGTTCAGCCCCACGATCAGCTGCGCATTGGCCAGCCCGTTGAACGACAGGGCGCGAGCCAGACTGATAATATGCCCGCCATAAATCAGGCGGCGGCCATCCGTGCGGGCAGAACGGTCAAAATGCACCTTTGCCGTGTTTTGCCACAGCCGGGTTGCCAGCATATGTTCGGCCTCTTCCACAGTGACCCCGTCGACATGGTCGATGATTTCACCAACGCTGTAATCGCCCAAGCAATGCGGTTCACCGGCCAACGCAAAATCATAGGTGTTGAAGTTCAGGCCCGCTGGGATGATCAGGTCAGACGCCAACAAGGCTGCAGGCAGGTCCGGCACCGTCGCCACAGGCGCAGGCCCGCCGCCGCGCTTGCGCACCATGACCCAGCGGACAAAGCGCAAAACCTCGGCCCCGCGCTGATTTTGGCCCATAGTTTCAACCCAGACCACTCCGGATTGCCCGTTGCTGTTTTCTTTGACCCCAATCACGGTGGATGTCGCAGCCAGTGTATCGCCCGGCCAAACCGGAGCCAGCCAGCGCCCTTGGGCATAGCCCAGATTGGCGACGGCGTTCACGGAAATGTCGGGGACCGATTTACCAAATACCGTGTGAAACACGACTAGTTCATCGAACGGTGACGCAGGCAGGCCACAGGCCAGGGCAAAGTTGTCAGAGGAAGTCAGGGCATGCCGGGCCGGGTAAAGCGCATGATAGAGCGCACGCTCGCCCCCCGAGATCGTGCGCGGGATGGCGTGTCGGATAACTTGCCCCGGGGCATAATCCTCGAAAAACCGGCCGGAGTTGGTTTTGGTGCCCATCCGGCCTATTGCTCGCCCAGTTTCAGTTCAGGCGAGTAGCTGCCCGGCACTTCTTTGACCACAGCCTGCCCGCAGCGCATGATACCGTTGGCACTGTCAAAGGCATAGGTCGGCCCCCCATGCAATTCCCAACCTTTGGACAGGGCAAGGCTGACCTTGTGGCAGAATGCCGAAGTGTCATCTTCGGTCAAAAAGCGATAAAGTTTCATAGGCTTACCCCCACGGTTGATAGCCCAGCCAGTTATGGATCACCATGATCACACCCATCAAGACCACCGCGGCCACAATATAAGTGACTTCCTTGCGCATCGCGGCCCGGGGTGGCGGGGTCCAGGGGCCGTCTTGTGCGTTGATCACCACAATCTCGGCCTGCGCCCAGATCAGCAGGCCGCCGAACAGGATGAATGACGGCACATCGCCGTTGACCAGCAAATGCGCTGCGGCCCAAATTGAGAAACCGATCAGTTGCGGGTGGCGCAGTTTGGTGCCGATCCAGACCCGTGGCCCCTTTGGCCCGCCAACAGCATAGATGTAGAACGCAACCAGCATCAGCAGATTGTTGATGCCCACCAATGCGGGACTGCGGCCCCAGTAAACTGCCCCCTCTGCGGCGCGATAGCCATAGACCATCATCACAACGGATGCGACCAGCGCCACGGCCACGACGCCCTTGCCCGCGTTGCCCATCGGCGCACGCAGTCTCGGGGCCAGTCGTTTGAACAGATGCGCCACCACCCACAAAGCCAGTCCCGCGATCAGTAGTCCCATTGAGCAACCCCCACGCAGCGTCACGCCGCAATTTTGCGGCAAACTCGCCCGCTAAGCCCCAAGTTGCAAGGTGACAATACACGCCAATCGGGCAACGTCCGGGCTGTTAACCGGTTCTAAGCGGATTATCGGGCAGCATGTCCGCAGTAAGGCCGCACCAGACAGGGCCGCCCTTTTGGGTAAGCCACGCAGGAATGGGCAAGCGACCGCCACAATTGCAACCCCAAGGCCCGGAGATCCCTGCCCTGATCCGCAGTCCCGCGCCTGCCAGACCCAAGGTGAAAGAAATGACCAAAACCCGTTTCACAGCAACCCTTACCCTGGCCATGGGCCTGGGATACGCGGCAACGCTGCCGGTTCATGCCCAATCGACCAATTGCGGCCCGCATGATCGGGTCGTGGCCGGGCTGGCCACGGGCTATGGCGAAAGCCGCCAATCGATTGCGCTGGGCAGCGACAATACTGTCGTCGAAACCTTTGCCTCTGAGGTGACGGGGACCTGGACCATTACGGTCACCACAGCGGGCGGGCCAACCTGCCTTGTCGCGTCGGGACAGGCCTATCAATATGTGGCCGAAGCTTTGCCGAATACCGACCCCGCGTCCTGACTCCGCTGCCAGCAGAATGCAGTCCCAAACCCGCCAATTCGTCTGGCGGGTTTTTTGCTGTGCCCGACCTATAGGATTCTTGCGGCGCACCGGACGGAATCGGGTTTGTTTTCATTGATCCTTAGGCATTGGCCCATAGAACCGTCGCCAATCGTTACAGTCCGTGCCGCGATGCAGCGCTCTTGCATGGGCAATCACACAGGTTTACGCCAGCGGCAAAGTTAACCAAGACAGGAACCCTTTTCATGGCCAGACCCAAGATTGCCCTTATCGGTGCCGGACAGATTGGCGGCACGCTCGCCCATCTGGTGGCGATGAAAGAACTGGGCGATGTCATTCTTTTCGACATTGCCGAAGGATTGCCGCAGGGCAAAACCCTCGACATCGCCCAATCCGGCCCCGCCGCCGGGTTTGACGCGACCCTGAAGGGCACCAATTCCTATGCCGATATTGCGGGTGCCGATGTCTGTATCGTCACTGCCGGCGTGCCGCGCAAACCGGGGATGAGCAGGGATGACCTGCTGGGCATCAACCTGAAGGTGATGAAAGCCGTGGGTGAGGGCATCAAGGCGCATGCGCCGGGCGCGTTCGTGATTTGCATCACCAACCCGCTGGATGCGATGGTCTGGGCCTTGCGCGAATTTTCCGGCCTGCCGCATCACATGGTTTGCGGCATGGCGGGGGTGCTTGATTCGGGGCGGTTCCGGCATTTCCTGGCGGTCGAATTTGGCGTGTCCATGCGTGACGTGACCGCCTTCGTGCTGGGCGGGCATGGCGATACGATGGTGCCCTTGGTCCGCTATTCCACCGTCGGCGGCATCCCCCTGCCCGATCTGGTGGCGATGGGCTGGACCACGCAGGAAAAGCTGGACGCGATCGTGCAACGCACCCGCGATGGCGGGGCGGAAATCGTGGGCCTGCTAAAGACCGGATCGGCGTTCTATGCACCTGCAACCAGCGCGATTGAAATGGCCGAAGCGTTTTTGAAAGATCAAAAGCGGCTGCTGCCCTGTGCTGCACATGTGACCGGGGCTTACGGCCTGAACGGATTCTATGTCGGCGTGCCAACCGTGATTGGTGCCGGTGGGATCGAACGTGTGGTTGAAATCAAGATGAACGCCGACGAACAGGCGATGTTTGACAAGTCGGTTGAGGCTGTCAAAGGGCTGGTTGCCGCCTGCAAGGTGATTGATCCAAGTCTGGTTTAAGCGAAATGGGCGCGTTGCCTGACAGCGCGCCCCTTTTCCAGAGTTCAGAAGATGTCGATCCGCCCGGCCAACCCGGCCAGATCGTGAAAATTGTCAATCTGTAGCCGGTCGCCGGTGGCAAATTCCAAGGTCAGATCGCCGTTATCGACCGTTCCAAACTGAGCGATCACCTGAGCGATTGTCAGTTGGCCGGACCAAAGATGCGAATCCAGCGCGATCCGGTCGCCCTGGGACAGACTGAAGTCATAGATTTCATCGGCCTGTGAATCGAGCCGGAACACAAACACATCCGCGCCGATGCCGCCCCAGAGGTGGTCCTTGCTGGTGCCGCCCTCAAGCCGGTCATTGCCTGCACCGCCATACATATTGTCAGAAGCCTTGTCGCCAAACAGCGTGTCATTGCCATTGCCGCCATACATCCGGTCGGAATTGGTGCCGCCATAGGCCAGGTCGTTGCCATCGCCGCCATAGATATCGTCGTCGCCGGTGCCGCCAAAAAGTTTGTCCTGACCGATGCCGCCATACAGAAAATCGCTGTGCCCATCGCCAATCACCTGATCGTCACCGTCGCCGCCATAGACCAGATCCTCGCGAGAGCCGCCGTCCAGATAGTCGTTCCCGGTCCCGCCATAGAGTTTGTCAAAATCCGACCCGCCATACAGGGCGTCATTGCCTGAATCGCCGTTCATGATGTCGTTTTCGTCGCCACCATACATCAGGTCATTGCCAGAGCCGCCGGTCATGGAATCGTCGCCATCGCCGCCAAACAGCGCATCATTTCCCAAACCGCCGTCGACTATGTCATTACCGTCAAGGGCATAGATCTTGTCGCTGGCCTTGGTCCCGGTCAGGCGATCATTGCCCTCGGTCCCGTAAAGCACGCCGTCAATCCATGTGCCGCTGTTGAGCGCACTGGTCTGGGCTGTAAAAGTCGTCATGGCTGGCAGTCCTGTCCTGGCAGAATTCGAACCCTTCCGTTCTGTTAACCAATCTGGGCGCAAATGAGACGAATCATGGGTGTTTTGGAGGATGTGCATTAGCTTGAGGTCGTGAGACGTTGTGGCTATTGGGAGCTTGACTGAACTATGTTCATGAACTATGTTCAGATCATTCTCAAAAGGAGTATCCCCATGAAACCTCTCGTATCGACTCTGATTTTTCTGAGCACCGTTACCGGGGCCTTGGCCCAGACCGATTATTCTTATAACGCCATGATCGAGACGACCGGCCTGTCTGCGACGGCAGCCACACTCCTCGCCATACCCGACCCGACCCCGTCCGACCGCTTTGCCTTGGGTGGCGTCCGCTTCCTTGCGGCGATCGAAACCGCGCTGCAAACCCGGTATCGCACCGGAATGTCGGGCAGTTTGACCATGATGGCGGACTTGCCCATCTTGCGGCTGACGATCCCGGAAAATCCGAACCCCGAACCGTTTGATCCTGCGATCATAGAGCAGATGTTTCTGGCCGTAACGACTGACCTTGATGGTGCGATTGCCGCTCTGGACGGGATCGGTGACGACGACCCGGTATCGGTCATTATTGACACTGGCTATATCTGGTTCGACATCAACATGAACGCGACCCGCGACGATGGCGAAGGCCTTGCCGAAGTCGCAGGCTTTTTCCTGAGCGGTGGCTTTGATGCGTCCCCCGGCAATGTGACGATCCGGTTTGACACGTCGGATGCGGCATGGCTGTCCGCCTATGCACATTTCCTGTCTGGCGTGTCGGAAACCCTGCTGGCGTTTTCTCCCACTGACAGCATCGCCCGAATCCATGATGCCACAGCGCAGATGCAGGCGCTGTCCCCGGTTGTGATGGACCCAAGCAACTATTTGGACCTCAGCCAATTCGGCGAAGTGGCCGATCTTGTCGCCATCGTCCTCGGCGCGCTGGAACAGCAGCCGGACGTGACCCGGACCCGCGCCGCCCATGCGCATTTTCTGTCGATGATCGCAGATAACCGAACCTTCTGGGCGCGGGTTGCGACCGAGACGGACAATGACGCCGAATGGATCCCGAACAAAAACCAACAGTCCGCCCTGCCGATTCCCTTTCCTGCGGACACCGGCGCCCGCTGGCAGGCCGTTCTTTCGGATGCAGAGGCAGTGTTGAATGGCGAGCAGTTGATCCCGCATTGGCGACTGGGTGAAGGCGCCGGTGTTAATCTTGCCAGGCTGTTCCAAGACCCGCCGGTGCTGGATGTGATCGGCCTTGTGCAGGGCGTTACCCTCGTCCCCTATATGGAACATGGACTGTTGATGGATGGCACCAGCCTGACGATGTTTGACCAATTGATGCAGGGCGATGCCGGGCTGTTCATGGTTATTTTGAACTGAACGAATCACCCGCTCTGTCGGAAAAGCCAGATTTGTGATCACAGCCTGAAAACGTGTGATCACAAATGTCGGTTTTTCCCTGATCCGCGTTAAATCCTTGTTCTTTCA
>JANOMH010000037.1:0-4044 GCA_031420215.1 Rhodobacterales bacterium
CGGCGAGAACCGGCACAACAGCCATTATCTGGCGACCAAGGCGGCGAAATCGGGGCATGTTTTTTAGCCGACGCTGGGGGTGGCGGCCAGTCTGGGTTTACAATTCATTGGTTGAACCGCAGGAACGGCTGGTTTGAGCCCTTAGTTGCCCCGAACCTTGGTATCTAAAGAAGCTGAGAGACCGCCCAATTATCCTCACATTCCCCACCTAAAGGTAGATGTCTGGCAGAGCTATGGCCTTGCTTCATGGACGTTGTTGTCAACGAGGAAGATCAAAAATGGTATCATCTGATACCTAAGTATCGCTGTTTCTGTAAGGCTATCAAAGGTGTCGATGGTACTCCTGAATATTCTGCAAAATGGATAGGCGCCAAGAGGGCATCCTTCAAAGTTTATGAAGATAAAATCGCCTGTGGCTCATGGGTTTTGCCTTATGACGAGATAGAATCAGCAACGTTGTTTAGCACTAAGCAATGGTTCATTCCTGTCGAGGTGCTAATGCTAATCACTAAGACAGAAAGCTATCAATTTGGCTTCAATCCATGGTCACATCCTACGAAACACATAACTTTCCCGATGTCAAAGCAACGGGTGCGGTTGGGCTATTCCACATTCAGCATAGCGATTAGAGTTGTTTTGGTTGGTGCGGCAATAGCCTACTTTGCGAGCTGAATTCTAGTGTTTGCCACCTGACAAAAGGTTCCCAGTCTGCCTCCGGTGCGCACACGTTCGCTCTGGCGAAGGCCCTGGGTCGGCTATGCCGGACAGAGCGGACGTTCAGTTCTGCACCCCTCTTGCCCGGAATCAAGGCGCTCAGCGCCGCCGGGCAGCGCCTGACCGCCCCCACGGTCGGGCGCTCCTGTAGCAGCGGTGCCTAGAATTTCTTGCGCAGTGGCGGCACCATAAAGCTTGCAGAACCAGCATTGCTGCGCCCACCCGGCGGTCAGGCGCTGCCCTCTTTTCATGTTGCGCAAAGACTGCAAAGGACTCCCAGCTTTCATCTGACAGTTTCGCTCAGGAATTTTTGCACTCGTGTCAGATACACTGACTCAATGGGAATCTTGTGTCAGGTGGTGAACACTAGAACGTCTGCTTCGTCCGCACAGCCGTCATTCAACCAACGGACTTCCAGACACGTTCTCCCCTAAACCACTGCCCGCCGATACAAATGCCAGGTCGCATGGCCCAAAAGTGGCATGACCAGCACCAACCCCAACAACGCCGGAACCGATCCCAGAGCCAAGAGCCCCGCCACGATCGCCCCCCATGCGGCAACCGGCACCGGATTGGTGCGGGCCACCTTGACCGAGGTCAGGATCGCAGTGACCACGCCGACATTCCGGTCCAACAGCAGCGGGAATGACACCACGCTGATCGCCAGCACCACAACGGCAAAGCCAAACCCGACGGCCAGGCCAATGGCAATCATCATCCAGCCGCCAAATGTGCCAAATACAGCGGTCAGAAATCCGGTGGTTGAACCCAGAACCTCGGGCCCCAAAGTCAAAGCGAAAATCAGGTTGGCGGCCATGATCCAGACCAGAAAGATCACCAGATGGAACAGGGCGAGGACAGCCACTGCGCCAAACTTGGGGGATTTCATCACATCGACATAGGCCAGCCAACTGACCGGCAGTCCCTTTTCCCGCCGACGGCTCATCTCGAACAAGCCGACCGCAGCGACCGGGCCGGCAAGGGCAAAGCCGGACAGCACCGGGAACAACAGGTGAAGCTGATTGCCCTGGAACGCGATCAGGGCCAGCGCCGCGCCGATCACCGGATAGATCAGGCAGACGAACATCACGTCCGACCGAAAGGCCAACAGATCTTCCCAACCCTGGCGCAAAGCAGTGCGCAGATCGGCAAGGGTCAGCTGCCTGACCTCAATCTGGGCCGCATTATCGATATGCACCGCTCCGGCCACATCCGACACATATCCGCCAGCAAGGCGCAGCTGGCCCGCAGCCCATGACACGGGATTTCCTATCACTTTTGGCATGTTTGATCCTCCGTTTGGCCAAAGCGGTGGGTCACCGCAGCCGGTCAGAATGGGTTTTGTAAAGACGGGAACGGGGTCTTGCGTCGCGTAACCTTAGCACGAACACCCTGACAGGTCGCTGACAATGTTGTGCGGGTGGGAAAATCCGCAGGGCCAGTCTGATCGCGTTGCCCCTGCAGCGGCCGTTGCGCCCGGCCCCGGTGGGTGGCAAGACTAAGGGTATGAAGCCGACCGACCTCGTCCTTAGCCCCACCGGCCTGCGGTTCATGAACCGGCGCTTTGCCTGCAGCATCGGTCGTGGCGGGCTGAGCCGCGACAAACGCGAAGGCGACGGCGCGACCCCATGTGGAGCGCATGACCTGGTCGGCATGCTCTACCGGCCCGACCGGATCGCCCGGCCAGCCGCTTGGGCGGTTCCCATTGGTCCCGCAGACCTGTGGTCAGACGATCCGGCGGACGCGGATTATAACCTGATGGTCCGGCTGCCCCATGGCTATAGCCACGAAACCCTGCGCCGGGCCGACCCGCTCTATGATCTGATCCTGATCACCAACTGGAACTGGCCCGATGCGCAGCGGAGCAAAGGCTCGGCCATCTTCATCCACCAATGGCGCAGGCCCGGCTTTCCGACGGCGGGCTGCATCGGGCTGCCCCGCGCAGACCTGCACTGGATCGCCCCCCGGATCATGATCGGGACGCGATTGTTCATCGGTTGAGGTGGGATTTGGCCGGGCTGACTGCGCATTGCTCAACCCAGCAATCCGGGAAAACGCGTGAAATTGCAGAGCAATATGGCGGACTGGGGAACTGCCGCCACACATTCCGGCACATTCTGGGGCCGTCCAGATAGTCGAATGAATCAAGATACTTAACAGACATATTTTTCCGCTTGGTTCCACCTAAATCCACTGTTATCCTGCGCCAACTGGGGGATAAATAGGATTTTTGGAATGCCAAGCAGAGGTATCCGCAGACCGGAAAAGGCTCTGACCGCGAAGGAGATCGAGAACCTGCGCGACCCCGGCAAGTATTTCGACGGGCATGGGCTTTACTTGCGGGTGCAGCCGAACGGGCAACGCCAATGGGTGCAGCGCATCACCATCCGGGGCAAACGGTCTGAACTGGGCTTGGGTAATCCGGCGCTGGTTTCCTTGGCCGAGGCGCGGGCATTGGCGCTGGCCAATCGCAAGCTGTCAATGTCCGGGGGCGACCCGATCAAAGCCAAGGCCGAGGCCAAGGCGGTGCTGACCTTTGAGGAAGCCGCCCGAAAGGTCCACGCCCTGCACCTGCCAACGTGGCGCAACGCCAAGCACGGGGCGCAGTTTCTGGCTACACTGGAAACCTACGCCTTCCCCCGGCTGGGCAAGGTCAAGGTCGGGCAGGTTACTTCGTCGGACGTGCTGGCCGTTCTGTCCCCGATCTGGACCGCCAAGCCCGAAACGGCGGCCCGGGTGCGCCAGCGCATCGGCACCGTGATGAAATGGGCAGTGGCCCAAGGGTGGCGGCAAGATAACCCGGCGGAATCCATCGCCAGCGCCTTGCCCAAGCGCGACCAAAGCCAAAAGGAACATCGCAAGGCCCTGACCTATGCCGAGGTCGCGGATTGCCTCAAGGCGGTGCAGGCGTCCAACGCGGGGCTGACCACCAAACTGGCATTCGAGTTTCTGGTGCTGACCGCAACCCGGTCGGGCGAGGCTCGGGGGGCGCTGTGGTCGGAAATCGACATGGGGACCCCTGCTACAATAGCTACACCCGCTACATGGGCCATTCCGGGCAGCCGGATGAAAGCCAAGCGCGACCACCGGATTCCGCTGACTGCGCGGGCCGTTGAAATCCTGCAACAGGCGCGGGGGCTGTCCGATGGGTCCGATCTGGTGTTTCCGGGCACAAGACCCGGCAAGGCCCTGTCCGACATGACCCTGTCCAAGCTGGTCAAGGAACTGGGGTTCAATGCCGATATTCACGGGTTCCGCACATCGTTTCGGACATGGGCGCAAGAACGCACCAATTTCCCCCGCGAAGTAGCCGAGGCCGCCTTGGCCCAT
>JANOMH010000038.1:0-3224 GCA_031420215.1 Rhodobacterales bacterium
GCCGCCCATTGCACCAGCCCCGCCCCGATCCCGCCGGCCAGATAGAACAGCCCGAACCGGACATGCCCCAGCCGGTCCTCCAGATTATCGCCAAAGACCCATAAAAACAGCATATTGCCAGCCAGATGCAGCCATCCGGCATGCAGGAACATGCCGCTGATCAGGGTCAGGTATTCCTGCCCATCGCTCAGCCGGGCAGGGATCATGCCGAAGTGATAGTAAAGCTGCCCCAGCGCCCGTTCGTTCGGATAGGACAGCATCACCAGCAAATGGATCGCCAGATTCAGCCCGATCAGCCCGAAGGTGACAAAGGGCAGGCGCAGGGATGGGTTATGGTCGCGGATCGGGAACATGGCCGCTACGCTGCTGGATCCGCGCCCATGGGTCAAGGGGGGCGTTTGGGTGAAGGGGCGATGGGCAGATTGCCCATCCTATGAGAGCGCGAAACTTCCCGCTGCCGTCCGTTCGGCTTTGGCGTAGTCGAGGATCAGCACGCCGGTGCTTGAGGCCTGGGATTTCTCCAGCTTCAATCCTGCCGGAACCGTGCCGGGCCCGAACAGCTTTTTGCCTGCGCCCAGCACCAGCGGGAACACCCATAGCTGGAACTGGTCGACCAGCCCATGGGTCAGCAGCAACTGCACCAGACTGGAACTGCCGCTGACCGACAGGTCTGGCCCGTCGCCCGCCTTGAGTGCTGCAATTTCGGCCGCCGGATCGCGGGACAGAGCCACGGTATTGACCCAGTCGGTCGTGTCAGGGTGGTGCGTCACCACATATTTCGTGGCTTTGTTGAGTTTCGGGGTGACGAACGGATCATCCGCCTTGGGCCAGTGCCCGGCGAAAATGTCATAGGTCCGTCGCCCGAGCAGCAGGTCATTTTCATTGGACATCGCGGCCCCCATGACCCCACCCATCATCTCGTCCCAATAATTGACCGACCAACCGCCCTGATCAAACCCGCCATCGCGGTCTTCGTCCGGGCCGCCGGGGCCTTGCATGACGCCGTCAAGGGTCATGAAGGTTTGGACAATGATTTTGCGCATGAAGGTCTCGCTTTGGCTGGGGATGCGCCTAACTAACAGTGCTGTATCGCTTAGGTCAATCCCTAACTGTTAACCTGCTCCTGGATTGCCAACCCGGCCACATAAGCCGAAGCCCAGGCCCATTGGAAATTATACCCGCCCAGCCAGCCGGTGACATCGACACATTCGCCGATGAAATACAGCCCCGGCACGGTTTTGGACATCATGGTTTTGGAGGACAGCCCATCGGTATCAACTCCGCCCAGCGTGACTTCGGCGGTGCGGTAGCCTTCGGAGCCGGTGGGCTTTAAGTCCCACTTCTGCAAAGCGGCGGCCAAAGCAGTCAGGGCCGCATCGCTTTGGTCGGCGATTACTCCATTGACCGGCAGACCGGGCTGCAGAAACTCGACCAGCCGGGCGGGCATGAACTGGGCCAGCACGGTGCTGATCTGCTTTTTGCCATTGGTCCGACGCTGGACTTTGAGTGTATCCAGCAGGTCTGGCTGCGGCAATAGATTGACCGCAATCGCCTGCCCCTCGGTCCAGAAGCTGGAGATTTGCAGGATCGCCGGCCCGGACAACCCCCGATGGGTAAACAGCATCGCCTCGTCAAACCCGGTGCCATTGCAGCTGGCCCGGACCGGAAGCGCCACCCCTGCCAAAGCGGCGAAACGGTCGGCGTCAAAGGTCAGCGGCACAAGGGCCGGGCGGGGCTCGACCAGTTTATGCCCGAACTGTGCGGCGATCTGATAGGCCAGCCCGGTCGCCCCCATCTTGGGGATCGACTTGCCCCCGGTGGCCATGACCAGATTGCGGGCTTGGATGGTGACCGGGCGACCGTCGCGGGCCAACCCGACCTGAAACCGTTCGCCATCATGGCTGATTTCGCCAACCGTGGTCTGCAACCACAACTGCGCCCCGCCTCGGTCCATTTCGGTGCGCAGCATCGCCACGATATCCTTGGCGGATCGGTCACAGAACAGCTGGCCAAGAGTTTTTTCGTGCCATGCAATCCCGTGGCTTTCGACCAGCTTGACAAAATCCTGCGGGCTGTAGCGGGATAAAGCGGATTTGGCGAAATGCCGGTTCTGCGACAGGAAATTGCCGGACCCGGTGTGCAGATTGGTAAAATTGCAGCGGCCACCGCCCGAGATGCGGATTTTCTCGCCGGGGGCTGCGGCGTGATCTACCAACAGCACGCCCGGCCCGGCGTTTGCGGCGCAAAACATGCCTGCGGCCCCGGCCCCAAGGATCAGCGTCTCGATTTCCATAGGGCCACGTTTGACCCAATTGCCCGCCGATGGGCAAGGTAGCGCGGACAGATGCCTCTGGTGGCGGTATTTGGGCAACGCCGAAAACCCAAGATCCGGCGGGCTTTTGGCAGGTTTTGACTGGCACCACAGCAAAAAACCCGCTATCCTGCGGCTTAGACCCGGAAAACGGGCGATGTTGAGGCAGATGGCGGTGATCCATGACGGAAATGGTTTATGGGACGGTCCCGATGCGGACCGGCGACCCTGTTCTTCCACGCTGGTGGCGGACAATCGACAAATGGACGATGACCTGCATCCTGCTGTTGTTCGGGGTGGGCTTGTTGTTGGGCCTCGCCTCCTCGCCGCCGCTGGCCGCCCGCAACGGGCTTGAGCCGTTCTATTATGTGACACGGCAGGCGTTTTTCGGCGGTGTGGCCATGGCCGTGATGCTGCTGGTGTCGATGATGTCGCCGCAGGTGGTTCGCCGTGTGGCGGTCATCGGATTTGGCCTGTCCTTTGTCGCCCTGATGGGGTTGCCGTTTCTGGGCACTGACTTTGGCAAAGGCGCGATGCGTTGGTATTCGCTGGGTTTTGCGTCGGTTCAGCCGTCAGAGTTCCTGAAGCCCGGCTTTGTGGTGTTGGCCGCCTGGCTGATGGCCGCAGGGGGAGAGGTTGGCGGCCCGCCCGGTAAGCTCTATTCCTTTGGCCTGACCGTGATCATCGTCGCCATGTTGGCCCTGCAACCGGATTTCGGACAGGCCGCATTGATCCTGTTTGCCTGGGGGGTGATGTATTTCGTGGCCGGGGCACCGATGGTCTTGCTGGCCACTCTGGCCGGGGTCGTGGCCGCCGCGGGCACATTCGCCTATTCCAATTCCGAACACTTTGCCCGCCGGATTGATGGCTTCATGTCCGCCGACCTCGATCCGCGCACCCAGCTTGGCTATGC
>JANOMH010000039.1:0-3457 GCA_031420215.1 Rhodobacterales bacterium
ACTGCTGGAACTTGTTGGCATCCCCGCCGCCGCCGACCGGATGAACGACTATCCGCATCAGTTTTCCGGCGGCATGCGCCAGCGGGTGATGATTGCCATCGCGCTGGCCTGTGATCCGCAGGTGCTGATCGCGGATGAGCCGACCACCGCACTTGACGTGACCATTCAGGCGCAAATCCTTGAACTGATGAAGGAACTTCGCGCCAAGCTGGGCATGGCCGTGATCTGGATCACCCATGATCTGGGGGTGATCGCTGGCATCGCGGACCGGGTGATGGTGATGTATGGCGGGCAGATTGTCGAACATGCCGGGGTCCGCGACCTGTTTCGCAATCCGCAGCACCCCTATACCGCCGCGCTGTTGACCACCGTGCCGCGCGTCACCGGCGAACGGGCGCACCGGTTGACCGTGATCGAAGGGCAACCGCCGATGTTGACCGCCCAGCCCACCGCCTGCCCGTTCCGCGCCCGCTGCCCGCTGGCCTTTGACCGCTGTTCGAACCAAAACCCGGCCCGCTATAGTGTTGGCCCCGGACATGATGTCGCCTGTTTCCGGGCTGATCCGGGGGGTGGGCATGCTTGATTCCGCCCCTAAGGCATTGGTCGAAGTCCGCGACCTTAAAATGCATTTCCCGATCTACGCCGGGCTACTTCGCCGTCGCGTGGGTGAGGTGAAGGCAGTTGATGGCATCAGCTTTGACGTGATGCAGGGCGAAACGCTGGGCCTTGTTGGCGAAAGCGGCTGTGGCAAATCCACGGCTGGCCGGGCGATCTTGCGGCTGTATGACCTCACCGAAGGGTCGCTGAAAATCGACGGGGTCGAAATCGGCCAGTCGTCACAAGCCGCCTTGCGCAAGCTGCGCCCGACGATGCAGATGGTGTTCCAAGACCCCCAAGCCAGCCTGAACCCGCGCATGACCGTGCAGTCGATCATCCAGGAGCCTTTGGACGAACACACCACCCTGACCCTTGCGCAAAAGCGCGACAAAGTCGCCAGCCTGATGGATGCGGTCGGCCTGAACCGGGCCTATGCAGGCCGCTATCCGCATGCGTTTTCGGGCGGTCAACGGCAGCGGATCGGGATTGCCCGCGCACTGGCCCTGAACCCGAAATTCATTGTGTGTGACGAGCCGATTGCGGCTCTGGATGTCTCAATCCAAGCGCAAGTGGTTAATTTGCTTGAGGATTTGCAGGACCAATTCGGCCTGACCTATCTGTTCATCAGCCATGATCTGTCTATGGTCCGCCATATCGCCAGCCGCGTCGCAGTGATGTATCTGGGCCGGATTGTCGAACTGGCCCCGCGCGAAGAATTGTTCAACAATCCCTTGCATCCCTACACCCGCGCCTTGCTGTCTGCGGTTCCCGACCCCGATCCGTCGACCGAGCAAGCCAGCAAACGGATCATCCTGCAGGGCGATGTCCCCTCGCCCGCCAACCCGCCCAAGGGCTGCAATTTCTGCACCCGTTGCCCGCAAGTGATGGCGATCTGCAGATCGGTGGAACCGCTGTATCAGGAATTGACACCGGGCCGCTTTGTGGCCTGCCATTTATACGAAACGCCCGATTACGAAACGCCTGCCGGATCAACCGCAGCGCCCGAGGTTTACGAGCCCCAACATGGAGAGAAGAGATGAAACTTAAGTCAGCCCTTTTGGGCGCAACAGCCTTCGTAGCCGTTGCAAATATGGCATTTGCGGATGCACATATGGGTGAGCGGGGCCGTGATGGCCAGCTCAATATCCTGTATTGGCAGGCGGTTTCGATCTTGAACCCGTATCTGTCGGCCGGTACCAAGGATATCGAGGCGGCGTCTTTGGTTCTGGAACCACTGGCGCGTTACGACGATGGCGGCACGCTGGTGCCTTTCCTGGCGGTCGAAGTGCCCACTGTGGCCAACGGTGGCGTGTCCGAGGATCTGACGACGATCACCTGGAAACTGCATGACGGCCTGTTGTGGTCCGATGGCACGCCGGTGACGGCGGCGGACGTGGTGTTCACCTGGCAATATTGCACCGCAGAAGGCGGCGGTTGTGCGCAAGCCGCCAAATTCGATGGCGTCACCTCGGTCGAAGCAACCGATGACCTGACGATCAAAGTCACCTTCGGTGCGCCCACCGCCTATCCCTACAACCCGTTTGTCGGTGCGCAATCGCCGGTCATTCAGGCGGCACAGTTTGCGGACTGCCTGGGGGCCAAGGCACAGGAATGCACCGATGCCAACTTTATGCCGGTCGGCACCGGGCCGTTCGCCGTGACCGATTTCCTGACCAATGACGTGGTGCAATACGCCGCCAACGCCAATTACCGCGACCCGATGAAACCGGCCTTTGCGACGGTGACGATCAAGGGCGGCGGCGATGCGGCGGGTGCAGGCCGGGCCGTGCTCGAAACCGGCGAGTTTGACTATGGCTGGAATCTGCAACTGGCCCCCGATGTGATCGACGCCATGGCGGCGGCGGGCGTTGGCACCGTGGTATCGGCGTTTGGCAGCAATGTCGAACGGCTGGAAATGAACCTGACCGACCCGTCCTCTGACCTGCCCGAAGGCGAGCGGGCCACCGTGGCGCATCCGCATCCGTTCCTGAGCATCCCAGCAGTGCGCGAAGCCCTGTCCATCGCCATCGATCGCCAGCTTCTGGTCGATGTGGGCTATGGCCCGTCCGGCCAGCCGACCTGCAATCTGGTCCCGGCCCCGGCGATCTATGCCAGCGATAACACCGGCTGTTTGACCCAGGACCTCGCGCGGGCGGCAACCTTGCTGGACGAAGCGGGCTTTACTGTCGGCGCAGATGGCATTCGGGTGAATGCCGAGGGCGTGCGGCTGTCGATCCTGTATCAGACCTCGACCAATGCGGTGCGTCAGGACGTGCAGGCGCTCGTCAAGGATGCCTGGAACTCGCTCGGGATCGAGGTGGAGCTGCGCAATATTGACGCCGGCGTCTATTTCGGTGGTGACTCGGGCTCGCCCGATACCATCGAAAAGTTCTATGCCGATGTCGAAATGTACACCAACAACTTCGAAGGCAACGACCCGCAGGCTTATCTGGGGGCCTATTCCTGCGACAAGATCCCCAGCCCTGCGACCCAGTGGCGAGGCGTTAACATCAACCGCATCTGCGATCCGGCCTATGAAGCGATGATCACCGAATATGCGGCCACCTCCGATCCGGCGGCCCGCGCGGCTTTGGCGATCAAGATGAATGATTTTATGACCAAAGACAGCAATATCATCATCCCACTGATCTATCGTGGTCGGGTGTCGGCACATGCCAATTCGCTGGGCGGCGTGCTGATGAACGCCTGGGATAGCGAACTGTGGAACATCGCAGATTGGTACCGCATGGGCGAGTAAGCCTTTGATACCGCGTGGGGGGGGGGCCCCCCCCCCACAGGGGGGGGGGCGCCCCCCCCCAAGTAGTTTAACGCCCCCCCGGGCCCCCCCAGCGGCGGAACC
>JANOMH010000040.1:0-1543 GCA_031420215.1 Rhodobacterales bacterium
GGCGACGCCTGCGCCCGATGCTCCGCACGACATGGACATGCCGGGCATGGCGATGGACCTGAACGATTTCAACTTTGACGCCTATCTGGCGAATGACCGAACGCTGAACGACCCCGAGGTGGTCCGGGTCGACAACGGCGGGCGGGTGCGGCTGCGCGTGATCAACGCCGCCGCCGCCACGGTGTTCTGGATCGATACGGGTGCGATCAGCGGGCGGCTGGTCGCGGTGGACGGGCATGAGGTGCAGCCCCTGCAAGGTCGCCGCTTTGGGCTTGCCATGGGCCAGCGGCTGGATATCGAACTGGACCTGCCGCAGGGTGAGGCCGCGTTTCCGGTGCTGGCCCTGCGCGAAGGGGCCGTTGAGCGGACCGGGATCATCCTTGCCACCGCCGGGGCGACCATCGAAAAGCTGGCAGGCATGGGTGAGGTTGCGGCGGCGGCATTCGATACCGATCTATCGCAAGAGGGGGCCTTGCGCGCGATGACCCCGCTGGCAGACCGTCCCGCCGATACCACGGCGATGCTGATGCTAGGCGGGTCGATGCAGCCTTATATCTGGACGATCAACGGACAAACATGGGGCAATCACACGCCGATCATCGCCAGAACAGGGCAGCGGGTCGAGTTGACCTTTCACAACATGTCGATGATGGCGCATCCGATGCACCTGCATGGCCATGTGTTTCAGGTGGTGGCGCTCAACGGCAGGCGCTTTGCCGGGGCGCTGCGCGACACGGTGCTGGTGCCGCCGATGGCAAGGGTCACGGTGGCGGTCGATGCGGGCGAGGCGGCGCGCTGGATGCTGCATTGCCACCACATGCCACATCTCTCAACCGGGATGATGACCGAATTCGCGGTGTCGGCCTGAACGGCGCTGACATTACAGATAGGCATGTATCGGCAGCAGCCCGACCAGCCATGAAATCGCCCGCTGCGGCCTGCTCGCCTCGGGTTCCACGAACATCACCTTGGGCAGACCGGGGCGCGCTACGGCCCATTGCAGCGCATGATCGGGGCGCGATACGGCATAGGCCTGATCGGGGGCGCTCAGTGCGTCGATCATGCCTGTGATGTCTGCCACCAGCGCGGGGTGTTCGAACAACAGCCCCAACTCGGTGTTGGTGAAGGCCGAGCGCAGATCGAAGTTGAGCGAGCCGACGATCGCCTGCCGCCCGTCGATCACGAACACTTTGGAATGCAGCACATCGCGTTGGCGATCCGGCTTTGGCATGGGCGAGAATTCATGGATCACGGCCCCTGCCGCCAGCAGCGCGCCCCGGCAGCGCCGGTAGGCGCCATAGACCAGCAACATGTCCGTCGCCGACAGCGCGTTGGTCAGCAGGCAAACCGTGACGCCCCGCGCTGCAAGCCCGGTCAATCCCGCAATTCCTGTCTGACCGGGCACGAAGTAAGGGGTAATGAGCCGGACCTCGGTCCGGGCCTTCGTCAGAATGTCGGCGATGGCTGTCGACATCCACGGTGCGGAATGATTGCCATAGGCCTTGTCCGGCGGGTCGGCCAAAAGCTGCACTTTGGCGGTCCA
>JANOMH010000041.1:0-8392 GCA_031420215.1 Rhodobacterales bacterium
GATAGCATTTACGGCTGCCGCATCATCGGCTGCGCGGCAAGGATCGGACATATGTCGGCACTGACTTGTCTGAACAACCGGCCTCAAAAAGCTTTTGGCCTGGCCTTTCACCCAAAAGCATTGCGAACTTGATCCAGCGCAATCCGATCTGCCCGGCTTTGCCCTATAAAAGCGACAGAACCAACCCTGTCCGATAGGAAACCCGATGTTGAAAACCATACTTGCCGCGAGCGTCGCCAGCTTTTTGTCCGCCCCATTCGCCATTGCCGAGACCTTTGAGGTGCAGATGCTGAACCGTGGGGCCGAAGGCACGATGGTGTTCGAGCCAGCCTTCATCGCCGCCACCACCGGCGACACGATCAATTTTATCGCGACCGATCCCGGCCATAATGTCGAAACGATTGAAGGCATGTTGCCCGCCGGGGCTGAACCAATGCTCAGCGAGTTGGGAGAAGATTTCAGCGTCACCCTGACCGTTGAGGGGCTCTATGGTGTCAAATGCACGCCGCATTTTCCGATGGGGATGGTGGCGATGATCCAGGTCGGTGCCCCGGTCAACCTGGAGGAGGTCAACGCTGTCACCTTGCGCGGCAAGGCTAAAACCCGGTTCGAGCTGCTGTTGGTGCAGGTCGTGCAATAGGCCAATCCCCATGGCAACCAAAGGGCGGCCCCACGGGACCGCCCCTTTTTTGACTTCATGCCGGATCGCGGACCAGCCGAAACCCCAAATAATCCGGTGGCACCCCGGCAGCGCAACCGCCTGACCGGGCGTCGCGGATAAAGTCGATGATAAAGGCCCGGTGCTTGCCCTGCACTGCCCGCACGCCGCAATGCTGCACCAGACTGCCAATGCGCTGGCCATCTGCGCTGAGCGTGCCGTTCTGAAAGCAGCTTTCAGTCCATTCCCAGACATTGCCCGCCATATCGGCCACGCCCAGATCGTTCCGGCCAAAATAGCCCAATGGGTGAGTGGCAAAATCTGCTTCGCCCCGGATTGCGGCCTCACGCCGATAGGCGGCGATCCAGCGGCGTGACGGATCGTCACCACTGGCCGCCGCTTCAAACCCGTCATCCTGCGCCCGGTCTCCTGCCGCGCGCAGCCATTCGGCATCCGTTGGCAGACGCCAATGTTGGCCGGTCTGGCCGGAAAGCCAGCGGGCATAGGCCACAGCGTCGGTATAGCTCACCCCGGTCTGTGCCTGCGTCGCCAGTCCCCCGGTGGGCAACTGCGGGCAGGCCGCCGCAGCCATGCACCGGGAAAAATCCGCCTCTGTCACCTGATACGTCATGATATCAATCGGTTGTAGGGCGACCAGGCTTTGCAATGGCGCATCGACCACCCGCGTGCCAATCCGAAACTCGCCCGCAGGACGATAGGCAAAAGCCCCCGCAGTCAGATGCACCGTTTCAGGCACATTGACCGCAGGGTCAGCACCCCAGCCCAGCGCCACAGCCGCCAAAGCGACTGCCATCAAGGCAACTGCCGGGTTCATCGCCATCGCCCCCGTCCTACGGCAGCGCCGCCGTCCCCTCCAGCATTGCATCATAGGCGACCGGGGCCACGACCTGTTCCATCAGATCATTGTTCCAGTTCCCGCCGACCAGCACATGGGCCGTCGCCCCTTTGTTCACGGCCTCGATCAGGTTGTGATTGACATAGGCATAAACACCGGGTTGCAGGAACGTATACAGCGCCGCCCCCGCCGATCCGCCACGCACGAACCATGTTTCCAGATCGCGGGCCGGCGGATTGTTGAATTTTCCCAGTTCCCAGACCAGATCGCCATGGCCGCCAATCAGATGGGGCCGCGTATCGCGGTTGGCCTGTGAATGAACAAACAACACTGTTTCGCCCTGTTCAGCCGCCAAAGCATTGTCACCGGTCAGGGCACCCACCTTGCCGTTAAACACCACATGGGTCGGGATCAGGCCGTTCATCACAGCCAGAGTCTCTTCATAAGCCTCTCCCGCATCGGCAAAGCGTTTATAGGCCCCGTCTGCATCTTTCGGGATATAGAAATCGCTTTCGCCGATATAGTAGACCCGGTCATACGTCACGGGCTGCCCCAGATGGTCCTTTAGCCCGTCGCGCGGCAGCACCATGATGCAACCCGCCATGCCCGACACCACATGCCACGGGATCATCGGGCCCCCCGGCGCACAGTGATAGACAAACACGCCGGGTCGGGTTGCCTTGAACCGCAGAACGGTCTTTTCGCCCGGATTGATCAGGGTCAGCGCCCCGCCGCCTAACCCGCCGGTAGCTGCGTGAAAGTCGATATTGTGCTGAAACATGTTTTCGGGCGGGTTGAACAGGCTTAGTTCAACATAATCCCCTTCATGGACCACCATCATCGGGCCGGGCATCGAGCCATTAAAGGTCATCGCCTGCAAATAGGCATCATCATCGACCTGCACCTCTTTTTCGATGATTTTCATTTCAAATGCGACGACAGCAGGTCCGGTACTTGCCACTTGTTCATGGTCATGAACCATGGGGGGCACCGCGAGCTTGACCTCGCGGCGCGGCATCGCCGTCAGGTCAACCGGGGGCGTTTCTGCCGCCGTAGTCCCTTGGGCCGAAGCGGTGGTTTTGATCACATAGGGCGTGGCGGCAATGAATGCTGCACCCACAAGGGCTGCGCGTCTGGTCAGCATCGGATTCTCCTTTGAAAACTTCCGGGTCACATGGCTGACCCTAACCCCGATGCGCGGACGGTTCCTTGATCTGGAGCAAGCTTTTCGTTGCAGAGGGTCGGTGCAAGGCAAGGGTGAAAGAGCGCTGTCGTTTCGCAGCCGTCCGGTGCTAAGGTCAAGTACGGTCATTCAAAGGGGACCAGATGTCATTGCTAGGAAGCCTGAAGCTACAGCAAAACTGCGGCAATTGCCCGATCCACACCCGCGCCGTTTGTGCGCATTGCGACGCTGATGAACTCAGCCAGCTGGAAGAGATCAAATATTACCGCAATTTCGAGGCCGGGCAGACCGTGATCTGGGCCGGTGACCGGATGGACTTTGTGGCCTCGGTGGTCACTGGCGTCGCCACTCTGACCAAAACAATGGAGGACGGGCGGACCCAGATGGTCGGCCTGATGCTGCCCTCTGACTTTGTCGGTCGCCCCGGCCGGGATACTGCCCCTTTTACCGTGACCGCGACAACCGATCTGCTGATGTGCTGTTTTCGCAAGAAACAGTTCGAGGCGATGTTGGTGAAAACCCCCCACATCGCGCAGCGCTTGCTGGCCATGACCCTGGACGAGTTGGACGCGGCCCGTGAATGGATGTTGCTGCTGGGTCGCAAGACGGCGCGGGAAAAGATCGCCAGCCTGTTCGGGATCATCGCCCGGCGCGATGCCCTGCTTGCCACGCCAAAACAGTCAAAGGGCGCAGCTTTTGACCTGCCGCTGACCCGCACTGCGATGGCAGATTACCTTGGGTTGACGCTGGAAACTGTCAGTCGCCAGATTTCGGCCCTGCGTCAGGATGAAGTCGTTATGTTGCAGGGCCTGCGCCATGTGGTCGTGCCCGACCTTAACCGCCTGCTGGCCGAAGCTGGCGCAGATGACTTTGGCCCCTGACGGATTGCTGCCCTTTAATGTGCCATGAACACCGGCACTTCTGCCAGTTCCAGCATTTCGCGGGTGGCCCCACCCAGCACGGATTCGCGGAACCGGGAATGTCCGTAAGCGCCCATCACCAACAGGTCAGACCCGCGATCCCGGACCAGCCGGTTCAGCACATCGGTGACCCGCGGCAGGGATTTGGCCAGCACTTCAACCTCGGCATGCACCCCTTTGCGGGCCAGCATCTGCGCCAATGCACCGCCGGGGTCGGACCGTTCGGGGTCTTGCGATGACCGGTCCACAATCGCGATGGTCACATGCCGGGCGGCACAAAGCAGCGGCATCGCGGCGCGGATCGCGACCAGCGCTTCGGTGCTTTGGTTCCAGGCAACCACAATATCCTGACCCAGCGTTACGGTGCCATTCGCCACCGGCAGGCCAGTTGCTGGCACCACCAGAACCGGCACCCCGCCTTGAAACAGAGCCGCCTCGACCAGCAGGTCCGCTTCGGCACCCGCAAGTTTGCCGTAAGGTTTCGGCAGGATTACCAGATCGGTGAACCGGGCCCGCCGGGCAATCAGTTCGGTCAGCCCGCCCATCTGGGCCATCGCCGCCTCGACTGAAAAGCGCAGCCCCTCGGCGGCCAGTTGGGCATTGACCTGTGCCTGCAACTCTGCCGCCACCTGTTCGGCACGGGCAATGTCATCTTGCAAGACCACTGCCATTGATCCCGGATAGTAATATCCGATCTGAGTCAAATCGACCCCCAGACACAGCACCTCCAGATGGGCGTCTTCGCGCCGCGCCAAGGCTATCGCAGGGGCAAGGGTCTGGGCCACCAGAGCGGTGTCGGTGACAATGGTCAAAAGCGATTTATAGGCCATGATGGTTTCCTTTGATGGCGGTGACAGCCCTACACTGCGCCAACCGGCCACGGTCTGCGTTGACTTGGATCAACCCGGCCCACTGAAAACGGTGCCCGGCTGTTGGCCTGGCGCGGACGACTTTTGGGGCCGTCACACTGCAAATGGCCCCAGTGCCTGTGCAAAGTCCGCAATCCGGTCCAGCCCCGCCGCATCCGGCCGCAACGCCGGGGCGCGGTCAAACACCTCAATCCCGGCCCGTAACGCGAACAGCCGTTTCCCATAACAGATCAGCTGTTCGATCGATTGCATGACAAAGCCGATGGCGGGCGAGGTCTGCTGATGCAGGGCCAGCGCGCCCGCGTGGTCGCCCGCGTCATACAGGTCCATCACCCGCACCCCATAGTCGACCAGATCGGGGGCAAGCAGGAAGCCCGCGCAACCGGCCTCCAGACAGGCCAGCATTTCCTGCCCGCCCCGCCCGTTAAACACCTGAAACGACGGGCCTGCGGTCTGGATCAGCCGGGCGCATTCGGCGGCCGTGGCTTCGGATTTGATCAGGGTAAAGTTCAGGTGCCGGTCGCGTAGCCGCCCGATATCATCATCCGACAACCCCCGCCCCAGGTATTGCGGTGCGTTCTGGATCGCCACGGGCAAAGACGTTTCGGCCATGACCCGACCAAAGAACCCAAGATATTCCTCGGCCCCGTAACTGCCCACCATGGGCGGTTGCAGGATCAGCCAATCTGCGCCCACGCTTTCCGCATGCCGGACCATGGCGACCTGTTCGGCCACGGATTGCCCGTAGACGGTAAAGCCGAGCGGGACGCGCCCCCCGGTATCTTCAGCCAGCCAATCCATCAGCGTCTTACGTTCGTCAAACGACAGCTTGGCCACTTCGGTCGCCAGCCCAAGCGCGACAATCCCCGCAACCCCAGCCCCCAGGCATAGCTCGACCTGACGGCGCATCGCCGCCCGGTCCAGCCGTTCGTCCGCATCAAACAGCGCGTAAAGGATGGCGTGGACGCCGCGTTTCATGAGTCAGAATTTTCGGTATTGCAGGACCAGCGCCAGATCGTCTGAATGGTCGTGGCCTGCCTTGTCATACATCCTGGTTTTGGTGATCGTTACCGGCCCGATTTTGCCTTCAGCTTCCAATGCGGCAAGTGCGCCTGCAAAGTCATGCATTTGGTAATGCGCCTGATTGACCCCGATGATGAATAGCCCACCGGGGCGGGCGATGTCCAAAAGCCCGCGCAAAGGGCCGGGGCCGAGGTGGCCGTGGGTAAAGGTTCCGGCGCTGAGCACTGTGCCATAACCATTGCAGACCGCGTCCAGTGGCCTGGTCAGATCAACCTGATACAAATGCCGATACAGCGATTTCTGCCCGGCCATGGCCAACATTTCGGCGGAAATATCCATGCCGTCAATCTGGTCAACGGGCAACCCAAGCGCTGCCGCCACCGCGCCGGTCCCGCACCCAATGTCAGCAACCGGGCTCTGCTTTTCAGTCTCATTATAGATCGCGGCGATGGCTTTGGGGTAATACCAACCCAGCCGCTCGGCGAAATCGGTGTCATATGTGGGGGCGAAACTGTCATAATAGGCACTGTTATCGGCAGGCGTCTGCAGCTTGTAGGCATTCTCAAGCAATTCCTGACCGGCGCTTTTCTGTGTCATCTGATGCCCCCCTAATGGCTTTCGCGCGGCACGGCGGCCCCACGACGCCCGACCAGAAAATCGAAATCTGCACCTGTGTCGGCCTGCTGGACATGGGTCACATACAGCGTCTCGTATCCACCCCGGTATACCCGGTCTGCAGGTATCCACGCCGCGCGCCGCCGCGCCAGTTCGGCTGGCGTCACATGCAGTTCCAATCGCCGCCCGGCCACATCCAGCGTGATCTCGTCACCGGATTGGACCAGCGCCAGCGGGCCGCCAATCGCCGCCTCTGGCGCTGCATGCAGCACCACGGTGCCAAAGGCGGTGCCCGACATCCGCGCATCTGACACCCGCACCATATCGCGCACGTCTTGTTCCAGCAGTTTGCGCGGCAGGGCCATATTGCCGACCTCGGCCATGCCGGGATAGCCCTTTGGCCCGCAGTTGCGCAGGACCATGATGCAGGTGGCGTCAATGTCCAGATCGGGGCTGTCGATCCGGGCCTTGTAATCGTCGATATCATCAAACACCACGGCGCGGCCCCGGTGCTGCATCAGGGCAGGGGTTGCGGCAGAGGGTTTGATGATTGCCCCATCGGGGGCGAGGTTGCCGCGCAGCACGACGAGCCCGCCGTCCTGCACCAAGGCCTTGTCCAGCGGTCGGATCACGGCGTCATCGAAAATTTCGGCCTCGGCAATCCGGGCGGCCACGGTCTGCCCCGAGGCGGTCATCGCATCGCCATGCAGCAGATGGGCAATCCGCTGCATCACGGCGGGAATACCGCCCGCATAGGCCAGTTCCTCCATCAGATATTGTCCGGACGGCATCAGATCGACAATCGTCGGCACGTCGCGGCCCATCCGGTCGAAATCGTCAAGGCTCAGATCCACCCCGATCCGGCCCGCAATCGCCAACAGATGCACCACGGCATTGGTCGAGCCGCCGATGGCCCCGAGCACTCTTATGGCATTCTCAAACGCCTGCTTGGTCAAAATCCCCGACAAGACCTGATCCTCATGCACCATCTGCACGATCCGCCGCCCAGACAATCGCGCCAGCCGCGCCCGGCGGGCATCGACCGCAGGCCAGGCGGCATTGCCCGGCAGAGTGATCCCCAAAGCCTCGACCATAGAGGCCATGGTGGAGGCGGTGCCCATGGTCATGCAATGACCGGGCGAGCGGGACATCGCCTGCTCGGCAGCATTGAATTCCGCCATGGTCATTTCACCCGCGCGGACCGCGTCTGAGAATTTCCAGACATCGGTGCCCGAGCCGATGGCCTTGCCCTTGTAGCGCCCGTTCAGCATTGGCCCGCCCGACACGCCAATGGTGGGCAGGTCGCAGGTCGCCGCGCCCATGACCAGCGAGGGCGTGGTCTTGTCGCAGCCCATCATCAGCACGACGCCGTCCATCGGGTTGGCGCGAATGGATTCCTCCACATCCATCGACGCCAGATTGCGAAACAGCATCGCGGTGGGGCGCAGGTTGGATTCGCCGCAGGAGAAGACCGGGAACTCCAGCGGCAGGCCCCCGGCCTCCAATACCCCGGCCTTGATATGGGTGATCAGTTCGCGGAAATGCGCATTGCAAGGGGTGAATTCGGAAAACGTGTTGCAAATTCCAATGATCGGGCGGCCATCAAAGGCGTCATCCGGCAGCCCGCCGTTCTTCATCCAGGACCGATGGATGAACCCATCCCGGTCTTGTTCGCCAAACCACGCCTGTGACCGAAGTTTTTTCGCCATTTTGTCACTCCCCCGTTGCAAGCCAGCTTAGGCCGAACGCAAGATGTCCGACAAGTGACATGCAAGAGGTGTGGATGACATGACTGACCCCAACGCCCGAATGCCCTATCAACTGCCGATGCCTGTGGATGCGCTGAAAGAAATCGTGGTCCCCCATGCGGTGCCCGAAGATGAGCGGCTCTGGGTGCCGCAGGCCGAAAATGTCTGGTTTCGCCCGCTGTGCCTGAACCGCTCGCAAGGCTACTGGATGAACCTGTTGCGGGTGCGCAAATCGGGGGTTCTGTCCCGCCACCGCCATCCCAATTCCGTGCATGGCTATGTGATCAAGGGCCGCTGGCACTATCTGGAACATGATTGGGTGGCGACCGAAGGCAGCTATGTTTTCGAACCGCCGGGCGAGACGCATACGCTGGTTGTGCCCGATGATGTCACTGAAATGATTACGATGTTTCAGGTCAATGGGGTGATGTACTACGTCGATCCCTGGGGCAAGCATATGGGCTACGAGGACGTGTTTACCAAGATCGACATGTGCCGGGCGCATTTCAGCGCCTGTGGC
>JANOMH010000042.1:0-2886 GCA_031420215.1 Rhodobacterales bacterium
CTTGCCGCCCTCCTGATGCCGAAACGGGAAAGGCGCTGAAATGGCCGCATTTTTCGCCAACCTGCGCAAATCGGTCGGTGCCGAAGTGCTGGGCCTGTTGGGCTTTCTCTTAGCGGTGATCGTCTTCTTTGCACTGACCGCGCCGCAGTTCCTGACTAAGGCGAACTTTGATTCAATGGCCTTCCAGCTGCCGGTGCTGGGGCTCCTGACACTGGCGATGCTGATCCCCATCGTCTCGGGCGGATTGAACCTTGCCATCATCTATACGGCAAACCTGTCGGGCCTGACGCTGGCCTATGTTCTGAATACCCATGGCGGGGTCGATGCCAGCGTCGGCTGGTTCATCCTGGGGTCGGTGGCGGCGCTGTGTGTCGGGGCGCTGTCGGGTTGCGCCATCGGATTGGTGATCGCCTATATCGGCGCGCATCCGATTCTGGTGTCGCTGGCAATGATGATTTTCCTGCGGGGCCTGGGCGAGTTTCTGACCAATGGCGGCGATATCTCGGGGTTCCCGGCGTTTATGGCCCCCATCGGACAGGGGGTATTTCTGGGTATCCCGGTGCCGCTGTATATCTTTGCCGTCGCGGCAGTGGTCTGGCATTTTCTGCTGGGCCGGACCCGGCATGGGCTTGCAGCCCGGATGATCGGCTCAAACATTGCTGCGACCGCCTATTCCGGTGTCCATACCAAACGGACGCTGACCCTGATCTATACGCTGTCGGGCGCGATGTGTGCCGTGGCGGGCATCCTGATGCTGACCCGGTTCAATTCGGTCCGGGTAGGGCATGGCGAGGCGCTGCTGCTGGTCACGGTGCTGGCCTGTTTTCTGGGCGGGGTGGACCCGTTCGGCGGCTTTGGCCGGGTTCTGCCGGTGGTCATCGCCCTGATTGTGTTGCAGGTGCTGACCTCGGGGTTGAACCTGCTGGGGGCAAATCAGCATTTGTCCACCGCAGTCTGGGGGCTGTTTCTGATCGGGGTCATGGTCCTGCGCTGGGTCGTGGGCAGATTTGGCGATTTCAAACGCAAGAAGGGATAGACCATGCAAGGCTTTGGCGTTCACACCAGCATGTGGACCATGAACTGGGACCGGGCGGGGGCAGAACGGACGATACCTGCCGCTGCGGCCTACAAGATGGATTTCATCGAGATCGCGCTGCTCAACCCGCCGATGATCGATGCGCCGCATTCGCGGGCCTTGCTTGAAAAGCACGAAATGGCGGCGGTCTGTTCGCTTGGCCTGCCGCAACATGCCTGGGCCTCGATCCATCCGGATGCGGCCATCGAGCATCTGAAACTGGCACTGGACAAAACCGCCGAAATGGGGGCTTTGGCCCTGTCCGGCGTCACCTATGGCGGGATCGGCGAGCGGACCGGCCTGCCACCGACTGAAGCCGAATATGACAACGTTGCCCGCGCGCTGGCCGCTGCGGCCAAACATGCCAAGTCGCTGGGCATCGCCTTTGGGATCGAGCCGGTGAACCGCTACGAGAACCACCTGATCAACACCGGCTGGCAGGCCCGCGCGATGATCGAAAAGGTCGGTGCCGACAATATCTTTATCCACCTCGATACCTATCACATGAATATCGAGGAAAAGGGTGTGGCCAACGGCATCCTCGATGCCCGCGAGCATCTGCGCTACATTCACCTGTCCGAAAGCGACCGGGGCACCCCGGGCGAAGGCACGGTTGACTGGAATGAGATTTATGGCACGCTGGCCGCCATCGGCTTTAAGGGTGGGCTGGCGATGGAAAGTTTCATCAACATGCCGCCGGAAGTGGGCTATGGGTTGGCGATCTGGCGCCCGGTCGCCAGGGATTTTGCCGAAGTAATGGACAACGGCCTGCCCTTTCTGCGCAACAAGGCAAAGCAATACAGGCTGATCTGATCAAGGCACCCTGACCGGCCCGGTCAGGGCTTTGGATGATCTTCCCAGTCGGGTTTCAGAATCCGGGCCGCATCCCCCTGCGGGTCATCAAACTGCTTTGACCGCAAAGCCCAGAAGAACGCGGCAAGCCCGATCCCGCCAAGGATCAAGGAGACCGGGATCAGATAAGTCAGGATATCCATCGCCTACCTCAACCGCAGCGCGTTGACCGAAACGGTGACCGATGACAGCGACATGGCCAGCGCTGCCGCCAGCGGTGTGGCAAAGCCCGCCAAAGCCAATGGCACGGCAACAACGTTGTAAAGCGCTGATATAGCAAAGTTTTCAGTGATCCGCCGACGCGCCTGCCGCGCAATCCGCAGCGCATCGGCAATCGGGGCCATGTCCTGCCCCAAGAGCACAATATCAGACGCGACCCGTGCGGCATCCAGCGCCTGCGCCGGGCTGATCGACACATGTGCCGCCGTCAGCGCCGCCGTATCGTTCAGCCCATCACCCACCATGAGCACCCGATGCCCCTGTGCGGTCAGGTCGGCAACGCGCTTTGCCTTGTCCGCTGGCAAAGCATCCGCAGTCCAGTCGGCAATCCCTAGTTGCCCCGCCAGTTCCGCCACAACAGCCCCGGTATCACCAGACAAAAGGATGATGCGCAGGCCCTGCGCCTCTAGGGCGGCCACGACGGTTTCAGCACCAGGGCGCAGCCGGTCAGTAAAGCCAAAGGCGTGGGTCGCTCTACCCAGCGCCAGATAGGTGGCAGTTAACGGCAGCGCTGTGGCCCCGACCCAGGCAGCACGGCCCAGCCGCACCCGCTGACCGTGCCATTGCCCCTCGATCCCGTAGCCCGGCACCTCGCGCAGATCGGTGACGGGGGCCGGGTTGATGACTTGCCCGGCCAGCGCCAGTGCCAAAGGATGCGACGATGCCCCGGCCAAAGCTGCCGCAACAGCCAGCACTTCGGGCGAATGGCGGGTCAGATCAACCGGCTCGGGCAGCCCCAA
>JANOMH010000043.1:0-7550 GCA_031420215.1 Rhodobacterales bacterium
GCACCGCCGTGGTGACCGCCCTTGCGCGCAGGTTGAACCGGGCTTCGGTTCCGGTCTGATACACATCCAGCTTGTCATAGATCCCTTGCAACCGGTTTTGCACCGAGCGGAGCGACATGCGGCGGCGGTCTGCAATCGCCCGGTCGGTCAGGCCCAGCGCGATATCGATCAGAATCTCATATTCCGCGTCAGTAAACCCCCCCGTCTGGCCAAAGCTCATCGCCTGCGTGCCGCGCACTTCGCGGTCAATAACGCATTGGTTTTCCACGAATATACTGCGCAGCGCCAGCTTCAGCCGCTCCTCGGACGCTGATTTCAGGACATAGCCATAGGCCGCCCCGTCGGGCACAATCCGGCTGACACCACGCACATAGGCCTCGTCGGCATAATTCGACCAGAACAGGATGCGGGTGCCGGGCCTTTCGCGCCAGATCACCCGCGCCGCCTCGATCCCGGTGCGGGGCTGCATTTGCAGGTCCATGACGATATGGGCTTTGCTATGCTCGCGGGCCAGCACTTCGCCCTCGCCTCCGGACGTGGCCTCGATCACGGTGCCACATTCGGGCAGGGCGGCGCTGACCTGTTCATGCAGATAAGACCGGTGGAGTGGGTCATCCTCGACGATCAGGACTTTCATTGGGCGGCCATTTGGTGTGATGCGGCTAACGTAATGCTCACCTTGGTTCCCTGCCCCGCATCGCCCGGCGCGATTGCAAACCGGGCCGAGATCAGCCGGGCGCGGGTTTTCATATTCTCGATTCCGCTGCCGGTTTTGGCCTTTGGTCGGGCAATCCCTTGCCCGTCGTCACTCACTGTAATCGCGATCTTGCCGCCCGAAACTGCCAGTTGCACCGTCACTTGCGCCGCTTGCGCATGATGCACCGCATTATTCACCGCCTCTTGCGCAATCCGAAACAGCGCTACCCCGACCGAGGGCGGCAGTGCATCAATTGCCCCATCGGTCTGGTCCTGCAACACGCCACGCAGCGCTTGACCGGACTCCCGTATCGCCCGGTCCAGATGGTTTTCCACCGCATCAGCAAAGCCGAACAGATGCAGGACCGACGGTTTCGCCGCCTCGATAATCTGCCGTAAATCCTGCATCGATTGCTGCAATGACCGGGACAAGGCCACCAATTCGGCCCCTTCTACCACCTCTGCAGCACTCAGCCGGTCCATTCGCCGCGCGAGCCGGGTCAGATCGGCCAAAGTCTGGTCATGCAAATCCATCCCAATCCGCTGCCGCTCACTCTCCAGCGCTTCGGTCAGGCGCAGGGCCCCCTGGCGCAAGCCTTCCTCGCGGGCCCGGGCTTCGGCCTCGACTATCGCCGATTGACGGGCCTGTTCGGCGGCGCGCAGGGCAAAGAAATAGGGCGACAGCAGTTCCGCCACATAGCCCGCATTGCGCACATCATCTGGCCCATAGCAGCCGACCCGATGCGCGGAACAGGACAAAGCCCCGATAATCTCGCCATGGACGATCATCGGCACATGGATACGCCCGCGCAGGTCATGGTCGAATATCGGGGCAAAGGCAGGGCTGCCCCGGCCATAGGCGAAATCGGCACAGGCATCGGCGGTCATGATATGGTCAACCTGCCCCATCAACAGCGCCCGGATCGGGCTATTGGCCACGGGGGCATGGGCCATCTGGCCCCAAAAGGTATCAATCCCGGACTCATAGGCGGTATGAAACCGCCCATCCGCGCCGACGATGCAGACATCCAGATGATCATGTGGAATGATCGCTGCCACCTCGGCCCCTACGGCACGAATGGCCGAACGGAAATCCAGCTGCCCCGCCAAAAGCCGGGCAATCCGAAAGAACTGGTTCAGTCGCGCAGCTGGGGCAAGGGTCACCATTGGGGGCCTCCTGCAGACCAGCATGGCGCAGAAGTGCTGCCCTTGCCATGGGGTTATCCCCCTGCGAACTTGCGGGAACCCGCAAAGAACTTGCCGTAATGTCACTATACAGGACCGGGCGCGTGTTCCATCCTGCCCGCACCGATCAAGGAGGCCGCCGCGCTGGCGGGATCGCAAACCCAAAGGGAGAGAGAAATGACTGCCAAGACCGTTCTGCTGGCATCCGTCGCACTGATGTCCGCCCTGCCCGCATTTGCCGACACCTCCGGCATGCGCATTGCCCTGTCCAACAATTATGCAGGCAATTCATGGCGGCAGGCAATGTTGACCAGCTGGGAAACCGTGACCGGCCCCGCCGTTGAATCCGGCGTCGTTGCCGCTGCCGATGCCTTTACCACTGCCGAGAACCAGGCCACCGAACAGGCCGCTCAGATCCAGAACATGATTCTGGAAGGCTATGACGCCATCGTTGTCAACGCCGCATCCCCCACCGCCCTGAATGGCGCGATCAAAGAGGCCTGCGATGCGGGCATTATCGTGGTGTCCTTTGACGGTATCGTGGACGAGCCTTGCGCCTGGCGCATCGCCGTGGATTTTGAGGAAATGGGCCGCCAGCAGGTCGAATATCTGGCCGGTAAGCTGCCTGAAGGCGGCAATCTTCTGGAAATCCGCGGTCTTGCCGGGGTGTTCGTCGATGATGCGATTTCTGCGGGCATTCATGCCGGTGTCGCCGAATATCCGCAATTCACCATCGTCGGCTCGGTCCATGGTGACTGGGCACAGGATGTGGCGCAAAAAGCTGTGGCTGGCATTCTGCCGTCGCTGCCGCCCCTCGTTGGTGTCGTGACCCAAGGCGGCGACGGCTATGGCGCGGCGCAGGCGATTGCCGCCGCTGGCCTTGATATGCCCACGATCATCATGGGCAACCGGCAGGACGAACTGGCCTGGTGGGCCGAACAAAAGGCCGCCACTGGCTATGAAACCATGTCGGTGTCGATCGCGCCGGGCGTCTCCACTTTGGCGTTCTGGGTCGCCCAGCAAATTCTGGACGGCAAAGAGGTGCCCAAAGATCTGACTGTGCCGTTCCTGTCGATCAGCCAGGACAGTCTGGATGCCGATCTGGCCACAACCCCTGTTGGCGGCGTGGCTAACGTTGAATACAGCCAGGAACAGGCTGTCGCGGTGATCGACGGCGCGATGTAAACGCAGCCCAAAACCGGACCCGCCGCCAGACCCCTCTCCGGTTTGGCGACGGGTCCACTTGTCCCGGAATGCCCCCGCCATGGTTACCCCGCTGACCCCTGTGATTGCCATCGAAAACGCTCAGGTCCGCTATGGCGAGGTTGTGGCGCTGGACGGGGTCAGTCTGCATGTGAACCCCGGCGAATGCATCGGTCTGGTCGGCCATAATGGGGCCGGAAAATCCACATTAGTCAATATTATCAATGGCGGACTTACCCCACAACAGGGCCAGATGTCCAGCGATGGCGTGGCTCTGCCCGCCTATTCTGTAGGGATCGCCCGGGTACATGGGCTGCGTTGCGTGTTTCAGGAATTATCCCTGTGCCCGAACCTGACGATCATCGAAAACACCCGGCTGATGCACCGCTCACTTGGCGGGATCGGCTGGCGAGCGCGCGCCCGCGCCATCATCAGTGCCAGCCTTGACACCGTTTTTTCCGGCCACGGCCTCGACCCGCGCGCGCAGGTCGGCACCCTGTCCATCGCGCAGCGCCAGATGGTCGAAATCGCCATGGCCTTTTCCGACGCAGGCATCGCGCCGCGCCTTGTGATCCTTGACGAGCCGACATCCTCGCTCGATGCAGGACTAGCCGCCCAGCTGCTGACCCATGTGCGCGCCTTTGTGGCGGGCGGCGGCGCGGTCATCCTGATTTCGCATATCCTGTCCGAGGTTCTGTCTACCGGCACCCGCATCGTGGTGATGAAAGACGCGCGCATTGTCGCCGAACGGCACGCGGCCGACTTTACCCAGGCCGGTCTGGTCGAGGCGATGGGCAGCGTCGCCCACATCGAAACTACAAGGCCCCAATCCCGCGACATGCCCCAAATCCTGACCCTGCCGACCAAGGGCCTGCCCTTTGCCGCCCGCAAGGGAGAAGTCATCGGGTTAGCGGGCCTTGGCGGTCACGGCCAGACCGACATGCTGCTGGCCCTGTTCGACACCCAAAGCCCCAATTGGTGGCCCGCCCGCGACCCCGCCGTGACGTTTGTGGCCGGTGACCGCCGCCTGAACGGCGTGTTCGATCTGTGGAGCATCCTGCGCAATATGTCCGTGGCCAGCCTGCCCGACATGGCGCGGCGTGGCATGGTCCAGACCGCGACAGAGGCCCAGCGCGGGGCCGATTGGAAAACTAAAATCGGCATCCGCACCCCGGATATGGGCAACAAAATCCTGTCCCTGTCCGGCGGCAATCAGCAAAAAGTCCTGTTCGCCCGTGCGCTTAGCACCCGCGCCCCGGTGGTCCTGATGGACGACCCGATGCGCGGCGTCGATATTGGCACCAAACAGGAAGTCTATAGTATGATCCGTGCCGAGGCTGACACCGGCCGCACTTTTATCTGGTATTCGACCGAGATGGACGAAATGCAGCTCTGCGATCGGGTCTATGTGTTCCGCGAAGGCGGCATCGTCGCCGAACTGACCGGCGATCAGATCACCGAAAACGCCATTCTGGCCGCGTCGTTCAAGGCCGAGGCCGCATGAAACTGTCTAACGACACACTTCGCCTTGCCCTGCCTGTGATGGCGCTGGCCACCTTGCTGATCAGCGTGTTCATCCTGAAACCCAACACGATCAGCTACACAGGCCTGCATCTGCTGTTCAAACTGGGCATCCCCATCGCACTGGCCACATTGGCGCAAATGGTCATCATGGGGGTCAATGACCTGGATTTGTCAATGGGCGCCTTCGTCAGCTTCGTGGCCTGCGTGGCCGCAACTTACCTTGTCGATCAACCGCTTATCGGCTGGCTGATCCTGCTGGCCGCCGTCGCCACCTATGCCCTGATCGGCGTCGTCATCGCCCTGCGCGGGCTGCCCTCCATCGTGGTGACATTGGGGATGAGTTTCATCTGGTCCGGCCTTGCCGTGCTGATCCTGCCTGCCCCCGGCGGCACGGCCCCGGGATGGGTCGCGGCCAGCATGGGCTGGAAACCCCCGCTCCTCCCCCTCGGCCTCGTGGCATCCGCCTTCATCGCCCTGATCGCCCATCTGCTGATCATGCGCTCATCCTTCGGGGTGTTGATCCGGGGGATTGGCGGCAACGAACGATCCGTCGCGCGGGCCGGCTGGTCAACACTTCAAGCCCGCGCCATGGCCTATGCCACCGCCGCCGTGTTCGCCGTCGCGTCCGGAATCACCTTGGTCGGGCTGATGACCAGCGCCGATGCCAATATCGCCCTGCGCTACACCTTGCTTAGCATCGCCGGCGTCATCCTTGGCGGCGGCGAATTCATCGGCGGGCGCATATCCCCCATCGGTGCCGTGATCGGGGCACTGACGTTGCTGCTGGCGGGGTCATTCCTGACCTTTCTCAATGTGCCCTCCGATTGGCAAATCGGGGCGCAGGGGATGATTTTGATCGTGATCCTGGCCCTGCGGCTTCTCTTGGGGCGCACCGCATGACCCTGCTCAAAAAACCCTGGCTCTGGTCATTCATCGCCGCTCTCGCGGTCTGGCTCGCCACGATTCTGGCCACCGGGGGCGCGTCCACCATCGGCGTGACGCAGGCAACCCTGACATTCGCGGCCTTCAGCGTGATCGTCGGCATCGGCCAGATGTTCGTCATCACTCTGGGGCCCGGCAACATCGACCTTGCGGTGCCCAGCACCATGACCCTGTCAGGCACCGTGGCACTGAAATTCATGGCCGAGGATAACTCCCTGATCCTGCCCGGACTGGCCATCGCCATAGGGATTGGCATCGCCATTGGCATCATCAACTATGCGCTGATCAAGGCGCTGCGCATCCCGCCGATCATTGCGACCTTGGCGATGAGTTTCATCATCCAATCGGCGGCCATCGCCACCAACCGGGGGCTGCGGATCAAACCGCCGACGATTCTGGCCGATTTCAGCACCGGCTACACATTGGGCATCCCCAATATCGCCTATATCGCCCTTCTAATCAGCCTGCTCGCATGGGTCCTGCTGATGCGCACCACCTATGGCCGCTGGATTGCAGCCATCGGCCAAAGCCTGCCCGCCGCCCGCATGGCGGGGATTCCGGTCGATGGAACCCGGCTGATCACCTATATCATCTGCGCAACACTGGCGGCCATCTGCGGCTATCTGCTGGCTTGTTTCTCAGGGGGCGCTGCCCTCAACATGGGGGCCGAATACCTGCTGATGTCCATCGCGGTCGTTGTGATCGGCGGCACCGCAGTCGCGGGGGGGGACAGCAATGTGCCGGGGATCTGGGGGGCGTCGCTGTTCATGTTCCTGATCGTCTCGATGTTGAACACCTATGGGTTCAGCGCCGGGTTCCGGCTGATCAGCACCGGTGCGATCATTATCGCCGTCATCCTTTTGGCCTCGCGCGGGCCGACAACCACACGCTAGGGGGCCGTCATGAGCATCTTTGAAATCCACGATCCGCGCTTTCGGCACCTGACCGTGGGCAGCGCCGGGCTGGACGTTATCGCCACAGGACTGCGCTGGGCCGAAGGGCCGGTCTGGATTGGCGACATGAACTGCCTGCTGTTCAGTGACATCCCGAACCAGCGGATCATGCGCTGGGTGCCGGGGGGCAGCGCCACTGTGTTCCGCGAACCGTCAAACTTTGCCAACGGGCACAACCGCGACCGGCAGGGGCGGCTGATCAGCTGCGAACATGGGGCACGGCGGGTGACACGCACTGAAACTGACGGCTCCATCACCGTGCTGGCCGACGCTTACAGGGGTAAAAAACTCAATTCCCCCAACGATCTGGTCTGCCATTCCGATGGATCAATCTGGTTCACTGACCCGACCTATGGGATCATGTCGGATTACGAAGGGTTCCGGGCCACCCCCGAACAACCCACCCGCAACGTCTACCGGATCGACCCCACCGGAGCGCTGTCCGTGGTCTGCGACGATTTCACCCAACCCAACGGGCTGGCGTTTTCGCCCGACGAAACAATGCTCTATATCGCCGATAGTGCGGCCAGCCACGACCCGACCCTGCCCCGGCACATCCGGGCGTTCGACGTGCAAAACGACACGCTCAAAAACAGCCGCGTCTTTGCCCATATCGACAAAGGCATCCCCGACGGCATCCGCACCGACATTTTCGGCAACCTGTGGTCAAGTGCCGCCGATGGCATCCACTGTTTCGGCCCCGAAGGTACTTTGCTGGGCAAAATCCTGATCCCCGAGGTGGTCTCGAACTTGTGCTTTGGCGGGCCGCGCCGCAACCGGTTGTTCATCACCGCGACAACATCGGTCTATGCGGTTTATCTGGCCACGACTGGGGCGCAAAAACCCTGAATCTCGTGTATTTCTTTGGGTCTTAAATATCCCCGCCAGAGGCTCCGGCCTTGGCGTAAAATCACCAGACTTAGGGGATTTGGTGGCGAGGGGGGGACTCGAACCCCCGACCCCGCGATTATGAGTCGCGTGCTCTAACCAGCTGAGCTACCTCGCCATATCGGCGCACATAGGCCAGCGCCCGCCCCGCGTCAACCG
>JANOMH010000044.1:0-2226 GCA_031420215.1 Rhodobacterales bacterium
ACTGACACGCCGTTGCGTTCGATCGCATCATGCAGCCAGATCAACTCCAGATCGATGTCGCCGACCGTGCGCACCCCATGCGGCACGCCCCGGGGGATATACAGGCAATCCATCGGCCCCGCGCGATGAACATTGCCGACGCCATCAAAGCTTTCAGCCTCGCCTTTCAGGATCACATAAATCTCGGTCACCGAATGCACATGCACGCCGGCCTGACGGTTGCCGACCGGCATTCGCATCAGGCCGATGGTGGCGTCAAGGCTGCGGACGGCCTGTGCCGGATTGGTATTGATGTATCCCTCTGGTCCCCCAACCCAGGTGATCAGCGACCGCATGAACCCCGGCTCTTTCGCTTGCTTGACAGTCCAGGCCGGCTCCAGTTCCGCGTTGCGTACAATCTGCATGGCTGACATCCCGATCCTATTTTGGGCTTGTGAAACAGTCTGTCCGGGCACCAAGCCGCGAATATTGGCAGTGGTCAAGGCGGATTGCGGAGGGGTTTTTGCTTTTCAAGCCCTCAGCCCAATCACGCCCACCCCCAGCACCTCTACCACCTTGCGCTCGATATCAGCCGCATTCAGCCCGGCCATCGCATACATATCCACCGGACTGGATTGGTCGATAAAGCTGTCGGGCAGCACCATTGACCGGTATTTCAGCCCGTTATCGAACACCCCATTTTCGGCCAGCAATTGGGCCACATGCGACCCAAAGCCGCCTATTGCCCCTTCTTCGATGGTAATCAGCGCCTCGTGCGTTTGGGCCAGTCGCAGGATCAGGTCGGCGTCCAGTGGTTTGGCGAAACGGGCGTCGGCGACGGTCGGGGTGATGCCACGCTGGGCCAGGGCCTCGGCGGCGGTCATCACTTCGCTTAACCGTGTGCCAAAGGACAAGATCGCCACGCGCGACCCGTCCTGAATCATCCGGCCTTTGCCGATCTCAAGCGGTTCGGGATTCACCGGCATGTCGACCCCGACGCCTTCGCCACGCGGAAAGCGAAAGGCTATCGGCCCAGAGTCATGCGCCGCAGCGGTGGCAACCATGCGGACCAATTCGGCCTCGTCCGCTGCCGCCATAACCACAAAGCCCGGCAGGTTGGCGAGGAATGCCACATCAAACGCCCCCGCATGGGTCGCCCCATCGGCCCCCACCAGCCCGGCCCGGTCGATGGCAAAGCGGACAGGAAGCCGTTGGATCGCCACGTCATGCACGATCTGATCGTAGCCGCGCTGCAGGAAGGTCGAATAAATCGCGCAGAACGGGCGCATCCCACCCGCCGCAAGGGCCGCCGAAAAGGTGACGGCGTGTTGTTCGGCTATCCCTACGTCAAAGCAACGACTGGCAAAGCGGTCCATGAATTTCGACAATCCGGTGCCGTCGGGCATGGCTGCAGTGACCGCACAGATACGCGGGTCGCGGGCGGCATGGGCCAGCAGGGCCTCGGCAAAGATATTGGTATAGGATGGGGCATTGGTCGGCGCTGATTTCTGCTCCCCGGTCAGCACGTTGAACTTGCCCGTCGCATGCCCTTTGTCGCGGGCGTTTTCGGCCGGGCCGTAGCCTTTGCCCTTTTTGGTGATGGCATGGATCAGGATCGGCCCGGTGGCCCGCGCCTTGACGGTGCGCAGGACGCTTAACAGTTGCTCCATATCGTGCCCATCAATCGGGCCGAGATAGGAAAACCCAAGCTCCTCGAACAACGTTCCGCCGACGGTCATGTGTTTAAGCATGTCTCGGGCCCGCTTGGCCCCTTGGCGGAACGGTTCGGGCAGCAGGGAAACAGCCCCCTTGGCCGCCGCTTTCAACTCTTGAAACGGATCGCCTGCATACAGCCGGGACAGATAAGACGACATCGCCCCCACCGGCGGCGCGATGGACATTTCATTGTCGTTCAAAATGACGATGAGCCGCTTTTTCAGGTGCCCGGCATTGTTCATCGCCTCATAGGCCATGCCTGCCGACATCGACCCATCACCGATGATCGCGATGCAATCGCCGATTCCAGTGTCGGGCGCGCCACCCAGATCGCGGGCGACGGCGAACCCGAGGGCGGCGCTGATCGAGGTCGAGGAATGCGCAGCGCCGAACGGGTCATAGGGCGACTCTGACCGTTTGGTGAACCCCGACAGCCCGTCCTTCATCCGCAACGTCCTGATCCGGTCACGCCGCCCGGTCAGGATCTTATGCGGGTAACATTGGTGGCCCACGTCCCAGATAATCTTGTCC
>JANOMH010000045.1:0-1700 GCA_031420215.1 Rhodobacterales bacterium
CTGACCGATCCGGCCATCGGCAAGCTGGGCGACTTTGACTCGGTCAACGTCATCCTGCGCACCGCGTCCGGCAAGCAGGCGGTCATCACCAATTCCCGCCGTGCCGCCTATGGCTATGACCAGCGGATCGAGGTTCTGGGCGCGCTCGGTGCCGTTTCGGCGCAGAATATGGCCGAAGCGAATATCGAGATCGCGGATAAAGACGGGTTCCACCGCCCGCCGCTGCTGAATTTCTTCATGTCCCGGTACACCGCCGCCTATGCCAATGAAATCGCGGGCTTTGTGGCGGCGGTAAATGGAGAGACCGCGACACCCACCACCGGCGAAGATGGGTTGCGGGCACTGGCCTTGGCCGAAGCGGCGCTGAAATCGGTGGCCGAGGGGCGCACTGTCAAGGTGACCGAGGTTCTGTAAATGAAAACGCTCGATGTCATCACAATCGGCCGCTCGTCGGTGGACCTTTACGGCGCACAGGTCGGCGGCCGGTTGGAAGACATGGCGTCGTTCAACAAATACATCGGCGGCTCGCCCACAAACATGGCCTGCGGCACAGCGCGGCTGGGCCTGAAATCGGCGCTGATCACCCGGGTCGGTGACGAACACATGGGCCGGTTCATCCGCGAGGAACTGGTCCGCGAGGGCGTGAATGTCGGTGGTGTAGTGACCGACCCCGCCCGCCTCACCGCGCTGGTGATCCTCGGCATCCGCGATCAGTCGCAATTCCCGCTGATTTTCTACCGCGAGAATTGCGCCGATATGGCGCTGTGCGAGGATGACATTGATCCCGCCTTCATCGCCTCCGCCCGGTCCGTCGTCGCCACCGGCACGCATCTGAGCAATCCGCGCACTGAGGCTGCTGTGCTGAAGGCCTTGCGGCTGGCCCGTGAAAACGGCGCCCAAACCGCGCTGGACATCGACTATCGCCCGAACCTTTGGGGCCTTGCCGGGCATGGCGACGGTGAAAGCCGGTTCATTGAATCCGCTGCTGTGACTGCCAAGCTGTTGGCGCATCTGCATTTATTCGAGCTGATCGTCGGCACCGAGGAAGAGTTTCACATCGCAGGCGGATCGACTGATACGATTGCGGCCTTGCGGGCCGTGCGGGCCGTATCGACCGCCACTTTGGTCTGCAAACGCGGGCCAATGGGGGCGTCTGCATTCACCGACGCGATCCCGGATACACTGGACGAAGGGCAGGCCGGCCCCGGTTTCCCGATCGAGGTGTTCAACGTGCTGGGGGCAGGCGACGGGTTCATGTCGGGCCTTATCAAAGGCTGGCTGGATGGGGAGCCATGGCCAATTGCGCTGAAATACGCCAATGCCTGCGGGGCTTTCGCGGTGTCACGGCACGGCTGCACACCTGCCTACCCGTCATGGGAAGAGTTGCAGTTTTTCCTTGGGCGCGGAGTCAAGGAACGGGCCTTGCGCAAGGATGCCGCACTCGAGCAGGTCCATTGGGCCACCAACCGGCATGGCGACTGGCCCGACTTGCGGGTCTTTGCGTTCGATCACCGGATGCAGATGGAAGAGATGCCGGGGGCCACGCCGGCCAAGATTGGCGCATTCAAAGAGTTGTGCTTGCAGGCGGTCGAAACCGTGGCGGCGGGTCGGCCCGGCTATGGCTTGCTTTGCGATGGTCGATTGGGCCGGGATGCGTTGTTCAAAGCGGTCGGGCAGGGGCTGTGGATCGGTCGCCCGGT
>JANOMH010000046.1:0-3586 GCA_031420215.1 Rhodobacterales bacterium
ATGCTGGGTGGATAGGCAGGTGGATGGGCCCGGCACCCGGAAAAGGTGGGCAGGATGTGTGCGTTCAATCGGCTTACGGTGAAGCAAGTCGAGAAAGCTGCGCCGGGGTAGCTGCCCGATGGCGGTGGGCTGTGGCTGCACAAGCGCGAGGACGGCGGAGCACAGTGGTTCCTGCGCGCCACCATCCATGAACGGCGCCGCGAGATCGGGCTCGGTCTTTTTCCGCCCGTCAGCCTTGCCGAGGTGCGGCGTGCGGCAGAGGGAGCAAGAGCACTTGTGCGTGCTGGCGTCGATCCGATCAAAGATCGGGAACGCCAGCGGCGCGAGGCGGTGCGCAATCTGCACATCTTGGCCGACGTGGCCAGAGACGCCTTCGAGGCCCGCAAGGCCGAACTCAAAGGTGACGGGGCGGCTGGGCGCTGGTTCAGCCCTATTGAGTTGCACATCCTTCCCAAGTTGGGAAAGGTTCCGGTAGCCGAGATCGACCAGGTGGACATTCGCGACACCTTGGCTCCGATCTGGCATACCAAGGTCGAGACCGCAGACAAGGCGCTCGGCCGTCTTGCCATCATCATGCGGCATGCTGCGGCACTCGGCCTCCCTGTCGATCTGCAAGCGACCGATAAGGCGCGGGCCCTCCTTGGTAAACCGCGCCATATCGCCAAGCACATTCCAGCGATGGACTGGCGCGACGTGCCCGGCTTTTACGCCTCATTGGACGATGGCAGTTTGACGCATCTGGCGCTGCGCCTGCTGATTCTGACCGGTGTCCGGTCCGGACCTTTGCGCTTCGCGCGTGAGGACCAGATCGACGACGATGTCTGGACGATCCCCGCAGCCGCCATGAAGGAAAGGACCGGCACAACCGCGGATTTTCGGGTGCCTTTGTCCACACAGTCGCTGGCGCTCATTGCCCTGGCCCGCCGCCATGCCCGTGACGGCTGGCTGTTCCCAAGTGTGCGCAAACCCGTGCAAGAAGCTTGTCTTATCGTGTGGTCGGCGCCTGCAATATTGCGGAGCCATTGCCCGCCACGCCATTTATGGCGGGCTGTGGCGGCGATTTGATTGCAAGAGGCTTGGTCGTGATGGACCGTTCGGGAGTTTGATTAAAGCGTGTCACGGCCATCGCGATTCAGGATTCCCTTGAGACCTGATCCACGATTCTCTATCTGGAGGCAGATATGGGGGTCAATGATGGGCAAACCGCATCCTGTAGAGCTTCGGCAACGCGTTGTGGACCATGTGGCGGAGGGGAATACGCACCGGTCAACGGCGGCGCGGTTCAAGGTCTCGGTCAAGTTCGTCAACGATATGGTCAAGTTGATGAAGGCGACCGGGGGTCTTGCGCCGAAGGCCCAGGGCAATGGCGGCGGGCATGGGAAGATGACGTGATCAGAATACCTCCGACCATCCATACATCGTTGATGATGTCGTCTCGCTCGGGGATCAGATCGACAAAATCGGCGCCCGCGTCCGCGATATCCAGCGTCACGATTTTGTAGCGATCAGCATCCTCGTTCGTCATGATATAGAACGTCGTGCCGACATTGGAGATGGCGCCCCACTGCCCGGTGAAGTCCGTGATGATCGGGATGGTCGGCCATTCGCTTTGCATCAGGTCCACCAATGTCAGACTGTTCGTCTTGGTATCCGATGTGGACGCGATAGCGATGTATTGCCCGTCATCGGTGATGCTGAATGTGTGAAGGAGGTTCGGTTGATCGGGCGTGGCGTACACAAGCCGATCCTCTGCCTGGGCCGTGCCAAGCGCATGGAAATAGATGGAATGACCCGCTATCGCCGCCTGGGCTGACGCGCCCTCGGCGGGATCGGCAAAGCGGGCGCAGAAGAAGCCGCTGCCATCTTGGGCCCAATCAATGGAGGTGAACCTGACCCGTTCAACCGCGTCTTCCAGCACCTCGCCTGTGGCGACGTTCAGGACATTGATGCTACGCAAATCTGACCCGCCCTCATGTAGGCCGTAAGCAAGGTATGCGCCGTCTTCGGATGGCTTCCATTCCCCCAGACTGTGTAAAAACTCCAATTCATGTTATACTTTAGCAAGTTTGGGAGGGTGGCATGGCTGGCTTCATCGAAGGTGTGAACCGGGATCAGACGGTGCTTTTTCCTGAGCGATTGGAAGACTGGATCGGCGAAGACCATCTGGTTCGGGTCGTCGATCTCTTTGTCGATGAGCTCGACCTAGCGGCGCTTGGCTTGCATCGCCATGCGGCGGCGCGGACGGGTCGGCCTGGCTATCATCCGGCCGTCCTGCTCAAGCTTTTCATCTATGGTTATCTGAACCGCATCCATTCCAGTCGTCGGCTGGAACGTGAGACAGGACGCAATGTCGAGGTGATGTGGCTGACCGGGCGGCTGGTGCCCGACCACAAGACCATCGCGGATTTCCGGCGTGAGTTCGAAGGATCAGGAATTGGTCCGGGGGATCAATTCCCCTGAGAACGGTGCCGCTATCCGCCGGACCTGTGCGCAGTTTGTCGAGCTTTGCCGCCGGGTCGGCGTGTTGAAGGGCGATTGCGTGGCTGTCGACGGCAGCAAGTTCAAAGCGGTCAACAATCGCGATCGCAACTACACCAAGGGCAAGGTTGCCAGCAATCTCGCCCGTCTGGAGGCCGAGGTTGGGCGCTATATCGCGGAAGCCGACAGGATCGATCGCCAGGAGGTTGGTGAGGTGCGGGCCGAAAGGGTTGCCCATCTGACCGGCCGATATCGCCGCATTCGGCAGCAAATCGAACGCCTTCTGGCGGTGAAGGAGGCCTTGGCCGATACGCCCGACGGGCAGATATCGCTGACCCATCCCGATGCCCGGGCCATGGCAACACGCGCACAGCACAGCGGGCATGTCGGCTACAATGCTCAGTGCGTGGTCGATGCCGAGACCCATCTGATCGTGACGCATGAGGTGACGAACCAAGGCCACGACAGAGATTTGCTGACCGTGATGGCAACGAAGGCAAAGGCGGTCCTCAAACGTGAGGATCTGCACATCCTTGCGGACAAAGGCTACTTCAGCTCCCGCGAAATCCTCGGCTGTCACAAGGTTGGCATCACCGCGACTGTACCGCGCCCGGACACATCCGGCAGCCGGTCTAAGGGGCACTATGTGAAGGCCGATTTTGCCTATGAGGCGGAGGCAGACACTTACCGCTGCCCGGCTGGCGAGGTGCTGACTTACCGCTACACCACCGAAGAGGATGGCCTCAAGCTGTGGCGTTATTGGACGCCGGCCTGCCAGGGCTGCGATATCAAGAGCCGATGCACGACCGGCCACGAACGGCGGATCACCCGGTGGGAGCATGAACACCTGATCGAGGAAGCTGATGCCCGGCGGCGCAGCGTGTCCGCCCCGATGAAGGTCCGACTCTCGACGGTCGAGCACCCCTTCGGCACTCTCAAGGCATGGATGGGCCCCAGCCACTTCCTCAGCCGGCGGCTTCGAGGCGTCCGGACGGAATTTGCACTGAACGTTCTGGCCTACAACATCAAGCGAATGATCTCGCTGATCGGCATCAAAGAGCTGATGAGGGCAATCCCCGGCTGATCAAAGGCCCAAAACGGCCAAACA
>JANOMH010000047.1:0-3101 GCA_031420215.1 Rhodobacterales bacterium
AAGTGCAGGCTTCTGTTGCCAGGTGCCTGCGGACCCCGCCTTAAGCTGCTAAGCCTAAGGACTTAGATCGGCGACCGGGACTGCTTACGCAGCCAAAGCCATTGCCGGAGCACGGTTGTTATTGGCAACTGTACATTGTGGACCGATAACGGTGGTACCTCACCGAGACAAAGCAAGAAAACCCCTTTAGACGTTCGTCGATCCTGTTTCGACCCCATCGGCCCCCAATAAGGGATGTGGTGGTGGAGTCGCCGGGTACCGCCCCCGGGTCCGATCCGCGTATTACGAGCGCGTTTATGTCCATAGTCCGGTTACCCGGACCCCTGATATATAGGCCGGTCCGGGCGCAACCTCAAGAGGCGGTTTGCCGACGAATGTTCGTATGGAGCAACCAGAGGCCAAAAGCGGCCCCGGCATGGCGCAGCCCGGCAGGGCACAGGCGGAAGGCGCGCCAGACAGCAGCGCAGCCACCGCCGGAGCCAAGACCTGCGTCACCATCTATTGCCGGTCAGCGGCGGCGATCGGGGCGGGCGAAACCATGGCGTCGATGGCAACGAATGCATCAGCCATCCGGCCCGATCTGACGACCAGAGACTGGTGGTTTGTCGTCAGGGTCTTTGCAAATGCAGTGACAGTCGCCACTATCGCATCGGCAATAAAGGCAAAGGATGTGTCATGGCGGACGACGTCTTGCAGCACTACGGCCTGACCGAGGCGGACCGGCTGGGGTCCGGCTGGGAAAGCCGCATCTATGCCCTTGGTCAGGACCGCATCCTGCGGATTCCCAATCCCGACCCCGATGCTGAGGCCCGTGTCAGGGCACGTGCCGCCTTTACCAATAGCCTGCCCGCGCTGCCCTTTGCTGTGCCACGGCTGCGCGAGATCACATCCGTCGGCGGTGTGCTGGTGACCGTCGAGGACAGGATTGCCGGTCGCTCTCTGGCAGAGATCTTGCCGGAATTGGCGCAGGACCGGCGCAGGCATGCTCTGGCGGCCTATCTTGAAACCGCCGAAGCGATGGCTGCGCTGAAAACCGAGGGCGACTATGGCGACTTGCTGGTGCCGCGGCCGCTGCGCTGTGCGCACTGGGGGGACTATCTGGCGCGGCGTCTGGACGGGTTTGCGGCGGACGAGGCTCTGGTCGCAGATGTCCCCGGCCTTGCGGGCATCGTGGCCCGGCTGAGGACGCAGCTTCTGGCCTTGCCTGACCCGGAAAAACGGATTGTTCACGGCGACATCTGGCCACCCAACGTTATGATGGATGACGCGCTTCGGGTGACCGGATTGATCGATTTCAGCTTTACCACGCGGATCGGCGACACCGTGATGGATCTTGCCGGGGCGGCGCAGTTCATCCGGATCGGCAATCCGCACGCCGACGCCGACCATGCCTTTCTGATGGAACGGATCGAGTCCCGCCACGGCACCGCCCTTCGTCCGCGCTTCAGGCTCTATGACGCCTGGTTCGCCTTCAGCTTTGCCTATGGCCATGATGAACCGGTGATCTATCCTTGGTGTCTGGAGACGATCCGGCAATTCTGAACGGCTGGTTCCGGGGCGAGGGCAAAGGGCGCAGTGCACGGTCTTTGCAGTGCTTGCGCTTGGCCGGGGCACTGAAGGGGGGGGAAGTGCAGGCTTCTGTTGCGGGGCTCCGCCTGACGCTGCCAAGCGCAAGGACCTGGTTCCGGCGGCTCGACCCGCTGACGCGGCAAGCGCCATTGCCCGATCGCGGCTGTCATTGGCAATTGCTCATTCTTAAAGTTTGGGTTTTATGCGACGCATTCCCCCCGATCCCGCCCCGGCGAGAACGGGAGAGGCGGTGCGCGATTCACATCGAAAGCAAACCGCGTTAGGCCGATAACCGTCGCATCCTGCCCGGCAAAGGCTAACACCTGTGGACCTTCGTCGATCCTGTTTCGACCCCATCAGCCCCCAATAACGGATGTGGTGGTGCAGTCGCCGGGTCCCGCCCCCGGGTCCGGTCCGCGCATTACGAGCGCATTTATGTCCATCGTCCCAAAGGACGAGCCATACATAGGCCCGGCCGGGCCCGCACTCCAGCCCAAGATGAGGGACTTGTTTCAAAGGCCGCTCCCCGCCTAGGATGGCCCCATCACGAGATTGCGTGGGGCACAGGAGATTTGAAATTGCGCAGAATCATCATTGGCATCTTTTTCAGTCTGGGATTTGGCTTTGGCGGGGGTGCTGCACAGGCGCAGGACAATTTGCCCGACTGTGGATCCTATCCGCGCAGGCAGGACAGCTACAGCTGCCAGTGCCCGCCGACGGCAGAACTTTATGGCGCGGTCTGGGGATCGGGGCCCTATACATTGGACAGCGACATCTGCATTGCCGCGACCCATGCGGGCGTTATCGGCATCGACGTGGGCGGACCCATCTTTGCCTTCGCCGTTGCAGGACAGGCCAGCTACGAAGGGTCAACCGCCAACGGGGTGCAGTCCAGCAGTTGGGGGGCCTTTGACGCCAGCTTTGACTTTGAAATCGTCCCACTGGATCCGATCTATACCGATCCGGTCAAAACCGGGGCGGTGCGGGCTTGCGTCGGATTTCCGGACAATCTGGATGTGTTCAGCTGTTCCTGCACCAGTACGGCCACATCCAAGGGCACGTTCTGGGGCAATGATCCCTATACGATTGACAGTGACATCTGCATTGCGGCCCGGCACAGCGGGATTATCGATGCTGCAGGCGGAACGGTCACTGCCATCCGGGTGATCGGGCTGGATGAATACTCATCCACGCAGAACAACGGCGTGCAGAGCGAGCCATCGGGGCCATTTGGCGGCAGCATGGTGTTTGACCGGAACTAAAGCGGTTTGCCTTCAATGTAAATCGCGCACCACATCGCCCGATCTCGCCGGGGCGAGATCGGGGGGAATGCGTCGCATTGAACCCAAACCGCTTTGACCTGTGCGGGCAGGACTGCCACAGGCCGCCGCACAGGTTAATGCCGGTCACGCCACCACAAATTCGGTCGATACCATGGCCAGTCCGGCGGTCAGCACAGCAAATCTGATCCCGGCCGCACCTCCCAGACCGTCGGCGTCGAAAAACAGAAACCCGGTGTCGGATTCATAGAT
>JANOMH010000048.1:0-1528 GCA_031420215.1 Rhodobacterales bacterium
GATCCCATAGGTCGCAGCTTTGGCTCGCGCCGCCGTCATGTTCAAATCAGCGCAGCCGATGATCTGCAACACCGGGAATTGGGGCGCGGCCTTGAGGTAAGCATCAGAGATATTGCCGCAACCGATTATGCCGATGCCAATGCTCATGCCTTAAACCCCATAAACCCGCCGCACGGTGCCTGCCCTGATCGCAATTTGTTCACTGACGGATAGACCCGCCAGCAGCCCATCCGTAATTTCCAGCCACAAGGGCAGGCCGCCGCCCTTGTTCACCACTGGCCAATCGCTGCCCCAAAGCACGCGTTCCGGGCCAAACACTTCGATCACATGGTCCACCCAGGGGCGCAGAATGTCCAGTGATGCGGTGCCGGGGGCGCAATAGGCCATGATCCCGGAAAGCTTGCAATTGACGTGCGGCAGGGCGGCAAGGGCCGCCATATCCGCCCGCCACGGGTCCATCGCCCCACCGGCAATATCGGGCACACCGCAATGGTCCAGCACCAGTGTCATATCCGGGCAGGCGCGGGCCAGGTCCAGCGCCACGGGCAGTTGCCGGGCCTGATAGACCATATCAAACACCCGGCCCGTCGCCCCGATGGCCCGCACGTTGCGCCGGAAGGTGTCGGTCTGCGACACATCATCGGTGGTTTCGTGCAGGATACGCCGGAAGCCCACGACATTCAGCGCGTCGCATTCGGCCAGCCATTGGTCGAACCCTTCGGCCAGTTCAGGCCGACAGGATGCAATCTGCCCGATCAACCGGGGTTCCGCGCCCATCATCTCATTGACCATCCGCGCCTCGGCCCGGTAGTCGCCGACATCCACCTCCATGAACACCGACCCGGTGATCCGGCCCTTGGACAGGGCGGTCATATCGGCAAAGCCGTAATCCCCCGGCGCCAGCCAGGGCGCATGGGGAAGCCAGTTATAGGTCAGCTGATCGCGGTGGATCAGATGCAGATGTGCGTCGATAAGGTCCATATTGCCCTCATGCAGGATCGTTGACAAAAGTCTGTTTCTGGGTGCCAAGCCCGTCAATCCCCAGCTCCACCACATCGCCGTGTTTGAGGTAACGCGGCGGCTTTTTACCCATGCCCACGCCGGGCGGGGTGCCGGTGGAAATCACGTCGCCGGGATGCAAGGTCATGAATTGGCTCAGGTAACTGACCAGAAAGGCCACGCCGTAAACCATCGTCGCGGTCGATCCGTTCTGTTCGGTCTGGCCATTCACCGTCAGCCACATCGACAGGTTCTGCGGATCAGCGACTTCGTCACGTGTCACCAGCCACGGGCCGATGGGGCCAAAGGTGTCGCAGGATTTGCCCTTGGTCCATTGGCCGGACCGCTCGGTCTGAAACGCCCGTTCGGACACGTCGTTGGTCACAGCATAGCCCGCGACATGGGACAGCGCGTTTTCGACGGATACATATTTGGCGCGTGTCCCAATGATCACCGCCAACTCCACCTCCCAATCGGTCTTTTCCGACCCGCGCGGGATCAGGACCTGATCAAACGGGCCGCAGATGGC
>JANOMH010000049.1:0-3615 GCA_031420215.1 Rhodobacterales bacterium
GCGAATAGGTTGAGCAAATTGCCCAATCTACGGCTTGAGACTGGCCGTCACATAGTTGCACGACAAATCCCGGTCGGACAGTTTCCAGGACCAGGTGACCGGATTGAACACCATTCCCTTGCGGTCCACCGGGTCGAACCCAGCCTTTTGCAGAAGGGTGAACAACTCGTCCGGCGTGATGAACCTGGCCCAGTCATGGGTGCCCTTGGGCAGCCAGCGCATCACCCACTCCGCCCCGATGATGGCCATGACAAAACTTTTCGGGTTGCGATTGAGTGTGGAGCAGATGAGCAGACCGCCGGATTTCAGCAAGTGCTGACAGGCGGTGAGGTATCCCAATGGGTCGGCCACATGTTCGATCACTTCCATGTTCAAGACCACATCGAACTGTTCGCCCGCCGCCGCCAACGCCTCGCCTGAGCCAACTCTGTAGTCGATTTCAAGCCCGGATTGTTCGGCATGAACCTGTGCTACCGGGATATTGCGCGGGGCCGCGTCGACGCCCACCACGGTGGCCCCCAGCCGCGCCATCGGTTCGCACAACAACCCGCCGCCGCAACCGATGTCGAGTAGCCGCAGACCCGCAAACGGCGCGGGCGCATCCAGATCGCGGGCAAACTCGCCTGCGATTTGCGCAGTGATATAGTCCAGCCGACAGGGGTTCAGCATGTGCAAGGGCTTGAACTTGCCGTTCAAGTCCCACCAGTCAGCCGCCATCGCCTCGAACTTGGCAATTTCAGCCGGATCAATGGTGTTCGTCAGATTTTGCATCACTTCGGCCAAAATCAAGGTCCTCTGCCATGGTCGCGGATTATCTTGCGTTATATAGGGGGAATATGGACAAGGTCTCGGGTCATAAACGCGCAGGCGCGCATCTTTACCCCCCAATCGATCCCTTTGACCAGCGCATGCTGGACGTGGGCGACGGGCATCGGGTCTATGTTGAACAATGCGGGCGGGCTGACGGGATTCCGGTGATCGTCTTGCATGGCGGTCCGGGAGGTGGGTGCAGCCCGGCGATGCGCCGCTATTTCAACCCCGAAATATACCGGGTGATTCTGTTCGATCAGCGCGGCTGTGGCCGGTCCCGGCCCCATGCCTCGGTCGAGGCGAATACGACCTGGCATCTTGTGGCAGATATCGAGGCGATCCGGGCCGTATTGGGCATTGATACATGGATGGTGTTCGGCGGCAGCTGGGGGGCGACGCTGGCCCTGATCTATGCGCAGGAACATGCCAAAGCCGTACGCGCCCTGATCCTGCGCGGCATTTTCCTGATGACCCAGCCCGAACTGGACTGGTTTTATGGCGGCGGCGCTGGCCAGTTCTGGCCGGATCTGTGGGCACAGTTTGTGGCGTTGATCCCCGAGGCAGAGCGCGGCAATCTGATCGCGGCCTATCACCGCCGCCTGTTTTCCGGGGATATGGCGCTGGAATCCCGCTTTGCCCGACCCTGGGCAAATTGGGAAAATGCGCTGGCCAGTATCGACAACAGCGGCGCCTCTGGCGACAGCCCCAGTGAATATGCCCGCGCCTTTGCCCGGCTGGAAAACCACTATTTCATGCATGCCGGATTCCTGTCTGCGGACCAGCAGATTCTGGACCGGATGGACCGGATCGCCCATATTCCGGGCGTCATCGTCCAGGGCCGCTACGACATGATCTGCCCGCCGGCCGCTGCCTATACCTTGGCCCGGCGCTGGCCCAAGGCCCGGCTGACCCTGATCCCGCTGGCCGGGCACGCCCTGTCGGAACCCGGCATCAGCGCCGAACTTGTCCGGGCGATGGATGTGTTGGCCGAGGGGGAGGTTGCCTCCGGCGGGAGTATTTAGGCAACTCCGAAAACCAAAGTGATCGCCCCTTGCAGACTCGGGGTTCGTCCCGTATATGGCTGATCAATAGCGGCGCCTTGGCCTCCACCCCCAAGGTTCCACCGGGAAAGATCAACGGGCCGCGCGCCCGTTTTTTTGTGCTTGGAGTAGACGTGTCAGACTTGATTGCCAAAGCGGCGATGGATCGCCGGATTGCCGAGATTATCGCCCCTGTCATCGAAGACATGGGGTTTGAGCTGGTCCGCGTCCGCCTGATGACCGGCAAGGAAAGCACCTTGCAGATCATGGCGCAGCGCCCGGATGGCACGATCGAGGTGGACGAATGTGGTGCGATTTCGACGGCGATCAGCGCGGTGCTGGATGTCGAGGATCCGATTGCCGACAACTATACACTCGAGGTGTCCAGCCCCGGCATCGACCGCCCGCTGACCCGCCTGAAGGATTTCGACCAGTGGATCGGGTTTGAGGCCAAGATCGAGACGGAAAACCTGATCGACGGCCGCCGCCGGTTCAAGGGGCCTTTGGCCGGGACCGAGGGTGACGAAGTGTTGATCGAGATTGAAGAGGGCACCATTGGGCTGAAGTTCGAATGGTTGAGCGATGCCAAGCTGGTCCTGACCGACGAGTTGATCCGCGACGTTCTGCGCAATCGCAAGGATGCGGGCCAGATTGACGAAGCGCAGTTCGACGAAGTGCAGACCATCATTGATGGTGAAGAAGATACACCGCCTAAAGGGGAGATACATTAGATGGCCATTACATCCGCCAACCAGCTTGAGCTGTTGCAAACCGCCGAGGCGGTTGCCCGCGAAAAGATGATCGAACCCGGTCTGGTGATCGAGGCGATGGAGGAATCTCTCGCCCGTGCCGCTAAGTCCCGCTATGGCGCGGAAATGGACATTCGCGTCAAGATTGACCGCAAAACCGGGCGCGCGTCGTTTACCCGCGTCAGGACCGTGGTCGAGGATGATGCCGTCGAGAATTATCAGGCGCAGATGACTGTGGCGCAGGCCAAACTGTATATGCCGAACCCCGAAGTCGGCCAGACGTTTGTCGAAGAAGTGCCCCCGGTCGAACTGGGCCGCATCGCCGCGCAATCTGCCAAGCAGGTCATCCTGCAAAAGGTGCGTGAGGCCGAGCGTGACCGGCAATACGAAGAATTCAAGGACCGCGCCGGTACGATCATCAACGCTGCCGTCAAGCGCGAAGAATATGGCAATGTCATCGTCGATGTGGGTTCGGGCGAAGCGATCCTGCGCCGCAACGAGAAAATCGGGCGCGAGGCGTATCGCCCCGGCGACCGGATTCGCTGCTATATCAAGGAAGTGCGCCGCGAACAGCGTGGCCCGCAGATTTTCCTGTCGCGCACCGCGCCTGAATTCATGGCCGAACTGTTCAAGATGGAAGTGCCCGAGATCTACGAGGGTATCATCGAGATCAAGGCCGTGGCCCGCGACCCGGGGTCCCGCGCGAAAATTGCCGTGGTGTCCTATGACAGCAGCATTGACCCCGTGGGCGCCTGCGTCGGTATGCGCGGCAGCCGGGTGCAGGCGGTTGTGGCCGAATTGCAGGGCGAAAAGATCGACATCATACCGTGGAACGAGGATATTCCGACATTCCTGGTGAACGCATTGCAGCCCGCCGAAGTGACCAAAGTGGTGCTGGACGAAGATGCCGAGCGGATTACCGTTGTGGTGCCCGAGGAGCAGTTGTCGCTGGCGATTGGTCGCCGGGGCCAAAACGTGCGGTTGGCTTCCATGCTGACCGGGCTGAACATCGACAT
>JANOMH010000050.1:0-2524 GCA_031420215.1 Rhodobacterales bacterium
GTAGGGATGGCTGAGATTGAGAATCTGGTTCTGGAACAGCTTCGCTTGATCCGGGAGTCCCTCGCAAAGGTCGAAAACCGACTGGATGGGCTGGCGGGGGATCTGGCAGACGTCAAAACAACCCTTCAGGGACAAACCGGAATGCTTATGGCTTTGGCGGGCTATGTTCGCGACATAGACGTGCGCGTCGAGCATCTTGAAACCGCGATGGGAGTGTCACAATGACCCAAATGGACTACACCCGTGCCGCGAAATACTTCCTGTTGCAGGACTTCTTTCAGGGCTTCAAGCTGGGGATGAAATACTTTTTCGCCCCCAAGGCCACCCTGAATTACCCGCATGAAAAGGGGCCGCTCAGCCCCCGGTTCCGCGGCGAGCACGCGCTGCGCCGCTATGCCAATGGCGAAGAGCGCTGTATTGCCTGCAAATTATGCGAGGCGGTCTGCCCGGCGCAGGCCATCACCATCGACGCTGAGGCGCGCGAGGATGGGTCCCGCCGCACCACCCGCTATGACATCGACATGACCAAATGCATCTATTGCGGGTTTTGTCAGGAGGCCTGCCCGGTTGATGCCATCGTCGAGGGGCCGAATTTCGAATTCAGCACCGAAACCCGCGAGGAACTGTATTACGACAAGGCCAAACTCTTGGCCAACGGCGACCGCTGGGAAGCCGAAATTGCCCGCAACCTTGAAATCGATGCGCCCTACAGATGACCGACCCCAAAGACCCCTTCGCCGCAATGCTCCAGATGGGGCAGGACTGGGCTAAAGCCATGGCACCCGGCATGGAAAACCTGACCCCGAAGGGGTTCGAGGCGCTGTGGCCGACCATGTCAAAAGAGGTCATGGAGGCGTGGATGGGCAAGGGGCTGAACCCCGAGGGGCTGGACGCCAAGACCCGGCTGCTGCTGACTCTGGCCGGTCTGACCGTGCTGGGCGCACAGGCTGAGGCGCAGATCAGGCTGACCGTCCGTCATGGGCTGGAGGCCGGGGCGACCAAGCAGGAAATCACCGAAACCATTGGCATGATGGGCCTGTTCGGCGGCATTCCGGCGATGACCAAAGCCCTGGAACTGGCTACATCCGTGATAGAAGAGGCCCCGAAATGACCGTCGCCATCGTCACCTTTTACCTTTTCGCCGTGACCGTGATCATCGGCGGCCTGATGACCGTCATCGCCCGCAACCCGGTGCATTCGGTGCTCTGGTTGATCCTCGCTTTCCTGTCCTCGGCCGGGCTGTTCGTGCTGCTGGGGGCCGAATTCCTCGCCATGCTCTTGATGATCGTCTATGTCGGCGCGGTGGCCGTGCTGTTCCTGTTCGTGGTGATGATGCTCGACATCGACTTTGCGGAACTCAAGGCCGAGATGGCAAAATACATGCCGCTCGCCCTGCTGATGGGGGTCATCATCATGATCCAACTGGCACTGGCATTTGGCGTCTGGGACTATTCCGAAGGCATCGCGGGCCGGATTGCCGCGCCCACGGGGCAGGCCGAAAATACCGCCGCCCTTGGCCTGCTGATCTATGACAAATATCTGATATTGTTCCAATTGTCCGGCCTGATCCTGCTCACCGCGATGATCGGCGCCATAGTGCTGACCCTGCGCCACCGCACCGATATCAAACGCCAGGACGTGCTGGCGCAGATGTTTCGCGACCCGGCCAAGGCGATGGAGCTTATCGACGTGAAACCGGGGCAGGGGATTTAGGATGAGAACTGCAAACTGGCATATCATGATTGCCTTTGCCTTGCTACCGACGGCCGTTTTGGCCGTTGAACCAATGGACTGCGAAATGGAAGCGTCGGGCGAAGGCGGGTATGCCTTGTTGGGAATACCCACCGATTTGGGCGGCGGTTTCGTCACGCATGACCATACATTGGCAATTCCTGGGACCTTTGAGACGCGGGTCATCATAACTGATTGTGCGTCCGGTCAGAACCTGAGTGCACTGTCCAGCGCACGCGTCGACGACCGGATTGTGAGCGCCCCTATCGATCCGGTTGAAGTCATGCAAACGGCCCTGACCTCCCCCGAGACATTCAGCCTTGGCGATGTTCTGGCGCAAATGCAAAACGCGGGGGTCAACGCGGACATTGGCGGGCTCGATATCGAGATTTGCGGCTGCGCGGTGTTCTACCCCGCCCTGCGCGGCGACAAACCATCGTGGAGCGCGCAATGATCGGTCTAGAACACTACCTCACCGTCGCTGCTGCCCTGTTCGTGATCGGCATCTTTGGCCTGTTCCTGAACCGCAAGAATATCATCATCATGCTGATGTCGATCGAGCTGATGCTGCTGGCGGTAAACATCAATCTGGTGGCGTTTTCCAGCTTTCTGGGTGATCTGGTGGGGCAGGTGTTTACCCTGTTCGTGCTGACCGTCGCCGCCGCCGAGGCCGCCATCGGGCTGGCCATTCTGGTCTGTTTCTTCCGCACCCGCGGCACCATCGACGTTGAAGACGTCAACGTGATGAAGGGCTAACTCCATGGAAACCATCATCCTTTTCGCCCCGCTGGTC
>JANOMH010000051.1:0-6510 GCA_031420215.1 Rhodobacterales bacterium
CAGGAAGGCTTCGAATTTCGACTGCTCTTCTTCCAGCCGTTGCAGGGTATCGGCCTTGTAGGCGTCGAACGCGGTGTTGCCGCTGGGGCGCATTGCGGCGCGGAACTGGTGATGGCGGCTCATTTGGCCGTCACGGTTGCAGGATTTCTTGAACATGCGTTTGCTCCAGATCATATATGCCAGCAGGGCAAGGCCAACCGGCCAGAAGAACACAAAGCCAAGGACCATTGCAGCGATCCAGGCCCCTTTGCCGCGATCGTCAAGCCAGCCTTCGGCGCGGGCAAACCAGCTGGGCCGCCCGTCATAAGCCCGGCCGCCAGCGAAACGCCCTTCAAAAGGACGCCCGTAACCTGGCTGCTCTGACGTCGGGGGATAGATATCGGTCGTGGTCATCGGGGTCTCCCTGTTAGACGAAGGGTTGATGTGAATGCTTATCACATGACGCATATTGGATGCTGGCCAGATCCTTGCAAGCCCTCATGTTAAAGTATTTTACATCAGGCTGGCCACGTCCCCCCATGCGCCTAAATCCGCCGATCCAAAGCCAGCAGGCCGGTCATTGACCCAGCCGGTTCACCTGCCCATTGTGCACCCATGGATTTTGCCAGCCGCCTGACCCGATCGCCCGATCCTTTTGACCCCGCAAGGGGGGCCGAGGCTGTGGCGGTCTATCCCGATGTCCCGGCATCTGTGGCGCAGCTGATCCGGGGCACAGCCGGATGCAGCCCCTATCTGGCCGGGCTATTGGCGCAGCACCGGGACTGGATCACAGCTGCGTTTGACGACCCTGAAATGGCGCTGGACGACCTGCTGCTGGATGTCGCGGGGTTGACCCCCGGACAACTCGCCCCCGGCCTGCGGCAGGCCAAGGCGCGGGTGGCGCTGCTGGTGGCGCTGGCCGATCTGGGCGGGGTCTGGTCCCTGCCCACTGTGACCGATGCGCTGACCCGGTTCGCCGACAGCGCCGTCGATGCCTGCCTGCGCAATCTGGTCAGTGCCGAAATTACCCGCGGCAAATTGCCGGGCCTGACCCCGGACGATGCCGACACCACAGGCGGTATGGTCGCCCTTGCCATGGGCAAGATGGGCGCACATGAGCTGAATTATTCCTCGGATATCGATCTGATCTGCCTGTTCGACGAAACCCGCTTTGATCGCGGTGATATCCCCGAGGCCCGCGCCGGTTTTGTCCGCGTCACCCGGCGGATGACCGCGATCCTGTCCGATAACACGGCAGAAGGCTATGTGTTCCGGACCGACCTGCGCCTGCGCCCCGATGCCAGTGTCACCCCGGTGTGCCTGTCAATGGCCGCCGCCGAAAGCTATTACGAAAGCGTCGGGCGGACATGGGAGCGGGCCGCTTATATCAAGGCGCGGGCCTGTGCGGGCGACATCCCGGCAGGCGAAAAGTTCCTGACGGCGCTGCGCCCGTTCGTCTGGCGCAAACATCTGGATTTCGCCGCCATTCAGGATGCGCATGACATGCGGCTGCGGATCAGGGATCACAAGGGGCTGAACGGGGCATTGGCCCTACCGGGGCATGACCTGAAACTGGGCCGCGGCGGCATCCGCGAGATCGAGTTTTTCACCCAGACCCGGCAGTTGATCGCCGGTGGGCGGGACAGCAGCCTGCGGGTCCGGGGCACGGGCGAGGGGCTTTCGGCCCTTGCCATTGCGGGCTGGATTGAACCGGCCGTCGCTGACACGCTTTATGCGCATTATGCGGCCCACCGCGAGGTTGAACACCGGCTGCAAATGATTGCCGACCAGCAGACCCACGCCCTGCCCACGACAGATGAAGGGTTTGCCCGGTTGGCGGCGTTCATGGGCACCTCTGTTGCGACGCTGTCGGCTGACCTGACCGCCCGGATGACGCAGGTCGATCAGCTGACCGAAGGGTTCTTTGCCCCGCATGCGCATAAAACACCGCCGATCGATCAGTTCGGGGCCGAGATTACAGCCCGTTGGCTGACTTATCCGGCGCTGCGGTCCGAACGGGCCGTGCAGATTTTCAAACGGTTGCGCCCCGAACTGATGCGCCGGTTGCAAGAGGCGGCCAAGCCAGACGAGGCTTTGGTGCAGTTTGACGGGTTTCTGGCCGGGTTGCCCGCCGGGGTGCAACTGTTTTCGCTGTTCGACGCCAATCCGCAACTCACCCAGTTAATCGTCGATATCGCCTCTACCGCCCCCGCCCTGGCGCGCTATCTGTCGCGCAATGCCGGGGTGTTTGATGCGGTAATCGGTGGCGGGTTCTTTGCGCCTTGGCCGGGGGTGGCCGGACTGCGTGCCAGTTTTGAGCAGGCCATGGGGCAGGCAGGCGACTACGAGGCGCAACTGGTCACAGCCCGGCGCTGGCTGAAGGAATGGCATTTCCGCGTCGGCGTGCATCATCTGCGCGGACTGATCAGGGCCGACGAGGCCGGTGCGCAATATGCCGGGCTGGCCGAGGCGCTGGTCCAGGGGCTGTGGCCGGTTGTGGTGCAGAGTTTCGCGACAAAGCATGGCAATCCACCCGGACGGGGTGCCGTGGTGGTTGGAATGGGCTCGCTTGGGGCCGGACGGTTGAATGCCGGATCGGACCTTGACCTGATCGTGATCTATGATGCGGCAAACGTTGAAGCGTCAGACGGGCCGCGCCCCTTGGCGACCCGGCCCTATTACGCCAAGCTGACACAGGCCCTTGTCACCGCGATCACGGCGCAGATGGCCGAAGGGCGATTGTACGAGGTCGACATGCGTCTGCGCCCCTCGGGGCGACAGGGGCCGGTGGCCACATCGCTGACCGCTTTTGAAAACTATCAACGGGATGAGGCCTGGACCTGGGAACATCTGGCCCTGACCCGGGCGCGGGTGATAGCGGGCGATCCGGGGCTGGGCGAACAGGTCGAGCAGTTTCGGATCAGTCTGTTGGCGGAAAAATCGGCAGGGGCCGCAATCGGTGCTGATGTCGCCGAGATGCGCGCCCGGATTGCGGCGGCCAGACCCGGCGAAGGTGGGTGGGATGCCAAGATCGGGCCGGGCCGGTTGCAGGATCTTGAACTGACCGCCCAGATGCTGGCCTTGCAGACCGGATCGGCGGCGCGCGATACTGCCGGGCAAATTGCTGCCGGTGTCGCAATGGGCCTGCTCAATGCCGCTGCGGGCGGCGCATTGCAAGCGGCGGCGGGGCTTTTCTGGCAAGTGCAGGCGGCGGCCCGGTTGCTTTCCGGTGGGGTGCTGTCGCCCGACGACATTGGCGAAGGCGGGCGGCGCTTTGTGCTGCGCGAGACCGGGCAGGGGTCTGTTGTGCAGCTGCTGGCCGCGATGGACAGGCAGGCGCAGGCGGCGAAAAAGGTGATCGACCGATTGGTGTCGGTTCAGGGGGAACGATGATCAAAGACAACCTCGACCCCAAGGGCCTGATCCGCGAGGCCTATGCGATTGACGGGATCAGCCCCGGCGAATGCCGGTCAATTTTCCTCGACTGGGCCCTGTCGGTGCCGCAGGATGCCGATCATCCGGCCTTGATTGCCGGGCTGTTACAGCGCTATGGGCTGGCAGGGCATCCGATGACAGAAACATTGTCAGCAGGGCTTGGAACAGCAGGCGCACCAAAGCGACGTGGGGGCCGGGCAGGAAGGGTAAACCGATGATCCGTTACATGACCTTGGGGCTGATGCTATGTGCTGGCCCCTCGCAAGCAATGATCCAGTGCATCTACTATGATCAGATGGTGGCTGAATCGGATCTGGTCGTGCAGATCGAAAACGCCAAGATCGGCGAGGCGGATGCGGCAGGAAACTGCGCGATTTCCGGCCCGGCAACTCAGGTCTTTGTCGGCACCCTCGCCGCGGGCGACTGGGTCGAAACAGTGGTTGCCTGTGATAATTCTGAGGGCATCGCCGGCCCGACGATCTGGAGCGATGTGGCCAGCCTGAAGGCGGCCAAGGTCATCGAATTGCATCTGCGCGCAGGCGACATTGCGGGCTATGGGGCCGGACTTGTCTTGCTGGACGGGTTAACTGAAACACCGGCATGGAAACCGCTCTGCGGCGAAGAATGATCAGCCTTTGGCGGCAGCCTCCAGCGCGGCCACGTCGATTTTTACCATGCCGCCGAGCGCCTGGACCACCCGGCCGGCCTGGTCCGATTTCATCAGGCGCAGCAATTCGCGCGGGATGATCTGCCAGCTAAGCCCATAGCGGTCGGTCAACCAGCCACAGCGGCTTTCCACCCCACCCCCGGCCAGCAGCGCCTCCCAAAGGCGGTCAACCTCTGCCTGACCGTCAACATTGGCTACGATCGAGGCGGCAGGCGTCAGTTTGTAATGCGGGCCGCCGTTCATCGCGGCATAGCTTTGACCCATCAGGGTGAATTCGACCATGAAGGCTTTGGTGTCTGGGCTGCCTTGCTGGCGGAATACATGGGTGATCGCGGCGTCGGGAAACAAGCTGCAATACAGTGTTGCGGCCTGTTCGGCCTGATCCGCGTACCACAAACAGGTTTGTATGCTTGGTGCGGCCATCATGCTCCCTTCCCTTTGCAGAGAGTGTCGCGCTGTTTTGAGCCTGTGGCAAGCCTCAGCGCTGCAGCCTGGCCGCCTCGGCTGCCAGTGCGGTGATCCCGGCCCAGTCGCCTGCTTTGACCAGACCCGCCGGGGCAACCCAGGAGCCACCGACGCAAAGCGTGTTGGACAAGGCCAGATAGTCGGGGGCGTTTTTCAGCGACACGCCGCCGGTCGGGCAGAATTTCACCTGCGGGATCGGCGCGCCAATGGCTTTGAGCGCCGGGACCCCGCCATTCGCCTCGGCCGGGAAAAACTTCTGCACGGTATAGCCACGTTCCAGCAGGCGCATGACTTCGCTGGCGGTGGCTGCGCCGGGCAGCAGCGGCAGGTCATTGGCCTCGCAGGCATCCAGCAGCCGGTCGGTGGCCCCGGGGGCCACACCGAATGTCGCACCGGCGGCTTTGGCGGCCTCGACATCCTTGCTGGTCAGCAATGTGCCAGCGCCAACCGCCCCGCCCGGCACTTTCGCCATCTCGCGGATCGCCTCAAGCGCTGCGGGCGTGCGCAGGGTCACTTCCAGCGCCGGCAACCCACCTGCGACCAAAGCTTGCGCCAAGGCAAAGGCAATCGTCGCATCATCGATCACCAGCACCGGGATCACCGGGGCCAGAGCGCAGATTTTCGCGGCAAAGGCAGAGGCTTGGGACGGGGTCATGACGATACTCCATAAATCTGTGCTCGTGGCGCGGTCAGGTGCGCGCCGCGCGGGGATATTTAGAACCCAAAGAAATGACAAGAAAGCCTGTTTGCATTTCTTTGGGTTGACAAATATCCCCCGCGGGGCGCGCATTGAAGTTCTTTTAGTCTTAGACCACCACACCGGCTCCGGTCGCGGCAAGTCCGACATTCTGGCGGAACACTTCGAACAATTCCCGGCCAATTCCATAGCTGTTGCCCGACAGATCGGCGGCAGCAGGGGTGCGGTTGGTCAGATCGGCCAGCACCTGCAGCGTGCCTGCATCCACGTCCAGCCTGATCACATCGCCATCACGGATCAGGGCGATGGGCCCGCCATCGGCTGCCTCTGGGCACAGATGGATTGCTGCTGGCACTTTGCCCGAGGCGCCAGACATCCGCCCATCGGTGATCAGTGCGACCCGCAATCCCCGGTCCTGCAGCACCGCGAGGATCGGCGTGAGGTTGTGCAACTCCGGCATCCCATTGGCGCGCGGGCCCTGAAACCGGACAACGACCACGGTGTCAGTGGTGAATTCACCTGCCCTGAACGCGGCTTTGACTCCGGCCTGATCATGAAACACCCGGGCCGGGGCCTCGATCAGATGCCGGTCAGGCGATACTGCGGATGATTTGATCACGCCGCGCCCCAGATTGCCGGTCAGCTGCGTCAGCCCGCCGCTGGCGTTGAACGGGTTGCCCGCAGGTCGCACGATCCGGTCATTCAGGCTGACTTTGGTGCCGGGTCCATAGCTGACCCGGCCATGGTCCAGCTTGGGTTCCTGCGTATACAACCCCAGCCCATCGCCCGCGATGGTTTTGGTATCGGCATGCAGCAGCCCGGCCCCCAGCAATTCGCCGATCAGATAGCCCAGGCCCCCCGCCGCATGGAAATGGTTCACATCCGCCAGCCCGTTGGGATAAACCTTGGCCATCAACGGGGTGATTGCGGAAATATCGGAAAAATCCTGCAAATCCAGCACGATCCCGGCGGCCCGCGCCATCGCGGGCAGGTGGATCACCAGATTGGTAGACCCGCCCGTGGCCATCAGTCCGACGATGCCGTTCACAAAGGTCCGCTCGTCCAGAATATCGCAGGCCGGGCGGTAATCATTGCCCAATGCGGTGATCTCCAGTGCCCGTTCGGCCCCGGCCACGGTCAGCGCGTCGCGCAGCGGCGTGCCGGGGTTGACAAAGGAGGCACCCGGCAAATGCAGCCCCATGAACTCCATCAGCATCTGGTTGGTGTTGGCAGTGCCATAAAAGGTGCAGGTGCCCGGGCCATGGTA
>JANOMH010000052.1:0-1726 GCA_031420215.1 Rhodobacterales bacterium
CACCCTACGTAGGGTGGGTGAAACCCACGCGTGTTCAAATATTTATCCCCTGCCGCCCGGCCAAATCGGTGAAATACTGCCAGGCCACCCGGCCCGAGCGTGACCCCCGCGTCGCCTGCCATTCGATCGCTTGCGACCGTAACACCTCGGGCGCAATCTGCACGCCATAAGCCGCGCAATAGCCTGCGATCATCGCCAGAAACTGATCCTGATCGCAAGGATGGAACCCCAGCCACAGGCCGAACCGGTCCGACAGCGAGACCTTTTCCTCGACCGCTTCATTGGGCGAAATCGCCGTTGACCGTTCATTCTCGATCATCTCGCGCGGCATCAGATGCCTGCGGTTCGATGTGGCATACAGGATCACATTATCGGGGCGCCCCTCGATCCCGCCATCCAGCACGGCTTTGAGCGATTTATACTGGGTGTCGTCATGCGAAAACGACAGGTCGTCGCAATACAGGATGAACCGGCCCGGCGCGTCACGCAGCAGCGCCAGACAGCGGCTCAGGCTGGTCAGATCTTCGCGCTGCACTTCGACGATTTTCAGATCAGGGTAAGCCGGATAAAGATCGCCATGCACAGCCTTGACAAGGCTGGATTTCCCCATCCCCCGTGCGCCCCAGAGCAGGGCGTTGTTGGCGGGCAGCCCCCGGGCAAACTGTTCTGTATTGACCCGCAATGTATCGCGGGCCCGGTCGATCCCGACCAACAGCGCCAGATCAACCCGGTTGATCCGCGCCACTGGTTGCAGCCGGTCCGGATCGACATGCCAGATATAGGCCGGGGCGGTAAAGTCCGGCGCGGCAAAAGGGGCCGGGGCCATCCGCTCCAGAGCGTCAGCGATACGAAGCAAGGCAGAGCGGGCCAGGTCCGCCGCGCTCACGCCTTGGTGTCCGCGTCATCCTCGGGGATATCGACCCAGGTCCCCTCGGCCCGCATCCGGGCCTCGGTCTGTTTTTCGGCCCGGCGGACCAGAAAAATCGAGACTTCATACAGCGGATAGATCACCGCAAACAGGATGACCTGTGACATCACATCCGGCGGCGTGACCACGCCAGCCACCACCAGAATGCCAACGATGGCGTATTTCCGGGTTTTGGCGAGGCCCCGCGAACTGACCAGCCCGGCCTTGCCCATCAGGGTCAGCAGCACAGGCAGCTGAAAGCACAGGCCAAAGGCCACGATGAACTTGATGGTCAGTTGCAGATAGGCGGCAGCCGAACCCTGAAACGCGATCCCGGCAATTCCGGTGCCTGCGTCCGGCCCGTCCAGCAGCGATCCGGGCTGCTGGAAGCCGAGGAAAAAGGTGAAGGCCATCGGCGTGACCACGTAATAGGCAAAGGCCGCGCCCGCAAAGAACATCCCCGGCGAGGCGATCAGGAACGGCAGAAACGCGCCGCGTTCGGATTTATACAGACCCGGAGCCACAAACCGCCACAGCTGATAGCTGATCACCGGGAATGCCAGAATCAACCCACCCATCATCGAGATTTGCACCGCGACCATGAAGCCCTCTTGCAGGGCGATCAGGACCAACCCGCAAGACCCCTGCCCGCCCGCCGCGAGCGACCGGCACAGGGGTCGGGTCAGAAAGTCAAAGATCGGGTTCCAGACCAGAAAGCAGACCACCATGGCCACGGTAAACGCCAACAGGCACCACATGATGCGGGTGCGCAGCTCGATCAGATGCTCCATCAGCGGGGCTGATGACTCGTCGATTTCG
>JANOMH010000053.1:0-2286 GCA_031420215.1 Rhodobacterales bacterium
CAGGCACAGACCCTGCCCAGCGCTGCGGACATGGCGGCGGGCGACTATTTCGCCTATCAAGGCAAATCGCTGCGCCTGAACCTCGATGGGTCCATTCCCGCTGACAATCCGGTGCTGAATGGGGTCCAAAGCCATATCTTCACCTATGGCCACCGCAATATGCAGGGCATCGCCTTTGGCCCGGATGGCACGCTCTACGCCTCTGAACAGGGGCCAAAGACCGATGACGAGGTCAATGTGCTGGTGCCGGGCGGCAATTACGGCTGGCCGCATGTGGCCGGGTTCCGCGACGATATGGCCTATCAATATGCGCAATGGTCCGAGGCGACGACGCCCTGCGCAACGTTGCAATTCAGCGATCTGGCGATTGAGCCATCAGTCCCGCGGCAGGACGAAACCGCCTGGACCGACCCGATGCAAGACCCGCTGGCCACCCTGTTCACCGTGCCCAGTGACTGGGATTTCAGCGATCCGGTGTGCGAGGGGTCCGATTACATCTGCTGGCCCACCGTCGCCGCCTCCAGCATTGATGTTTACCGCCCAGCGACAGGCGGCATTCCCGGCTTTGACAATGCGCTGCTGGTTACAACACTGAAACGCGGCTCGCTTTACCGGGTGCCTTTGACCGCCGATGGGCTGGCGGCTGCTGGCCCGATGGAACGCTACTTCCAAACCGACAACCGTTACCGCGACATCGCTATCAGCCCGGATGGGCGGACCTTGTATATTCTGACTGATATCGGCGGCCAACACGAGGCTTTGGCCGGCGGCGTGATGGATGGTGTCGAAAATCCGGGGGTGATTTTGGTGTTTCACTACGAGGGGCCGTAAAGTGGCCTGCTTCTCGTTCCTCAATAACCGCAGTCAGACATATTTGGGCGTATAGAAATCAAACGGCAAAATGCGTCCGGCAGAGGTATTCATGAGCCAAAAGAATGGAGAACTCCAGATGCGGCTGGCCTTGCTGATCGTCACGCTATGCGCGCCATTGGTTGCAAGTGCTCAGACACCGCCCAGCAGCCCCCAAGCCCCCGTCGCCATTTCGGAGCCCGCCTTGCAACCGCAGATCAACCCCACCCCTGATGCCGCTTTCCGCCAATGGATCAGCAGCTTTCGTCCCCGCGCCCTTGCCGCAGGGATAACCCCTGACACCTTTGACGCGGCCTTTGCCGGCATCCACTATAACCCCGGTGTGGTCGAAAAAGACCGCAATCAGAATGAATTCACCAAGACCTTGTGGGATTACCTGACCACAGCCGTGTCAGACGACCGGATCAGGAATGGACAGGCCGCCCTTACCGACAATGCCGCCCTGTTTGACGCAATCGAGGCCCGCTACGGCGTCGACCGGCATGTCGTGGCCGCCATCTGGGGGTTGGAAAGTGCCTATGGCAGTTTTCGGGGCGACATTAACCTGATCGAGGCGATGGCGACTTTGGCTTATGAAGGGCGGCGCGGTGCGTTCTTTGAAACCCAGTTGATTGCGGGCCTGCGCATCCTGCAAAACGGCGACACGACGCCCGGTCAGATGCGCGGTTCTTGGGCAGGGGCGATGGGGCACACGCAATTCATGCCGACATCGTTCGAAGCCTACGCAGTTGATTTCACCGGCGACGGCAGGCGGGATATCTGGGGTGATGACCCGACCGATGCGCTGGCCTCGACCGCCGCCTATCTGGCCGCGAACGGCTGGATGACGGGGCAACCCTGGGGGACCGAAATCACCCTGCCGCCGGATTTCGACTATGAACTGGCGAACCGGACCATCACCAAACACCCCGCCGTCTGGGCCGCCTTGGGCATCAGGGACTTGACCGGTAACCGCATCGATCGCGCCGATTTCGCCTCGATCCTGCTGCCCGCCGGGGCGCAAGGGGCGGCGTTCATGATTTTCGCCAATTTCGGGGTGATCGAGCGCTACAACACCGCCGACAGCTATATCATCGCCGTGGGGCATCTGGCCAACCGTTTGGCAGGCGGGCCACCGATTGCGCATGGCTGGCCTTTGACCGACCGGGCGCTGACCTTTGCCGAGCGTCAGGAATTGCAGACCTTGCTGACTGCCGCCGGGTTTGACACCAAAGGGGCGGACGGGCTGATCGGGCCGAATACAATTGCCGGGATCAGGGGATATCAAAAGGCCAACGGGCTGATCCCGGATGGCTATGCGAATCTAACGCTGCTGGAGAGGTTGCGGGATTAGGGCCATGGGATCCTCGCCGCGCACGGCTGCCCCCTAAAGCGATTTGGGTTTTATGCGACGCATTCCCCCCGATCTCGCCCCGG
>JANOMH010000054.1:0-2710 GCA_031420215.1 Rhodobacterales bacterium
GCCAGCCTATCGCCCCAAGCCCGCCCTTTGCCATCGTCTGCACTTCATTCCCAAATCAGCCGCGCAATGGTGCGACATATCCCGCTGCTATACCTGCCAAATTGCTTCTCAAAAGAAAACAGGTGTCTGGCTTTAAGTTGCAGGCGGGGCATTGGCCGCCCGCAACGCCCCCACTGCTTGGGACAGAAGCCTCAACCCCTGTTCCGCCGGAATCGGAGCGCGGTCAAATCCGCGCAGGCTGATCGTCGTAAGCCTGCCCCTGATGTCCAGAAACGCCCGCCATTCCTGCGGCTCCAGGCCCGCCGTGGGGGCCGGGGCGGCATCGCTGAACCGCACCACGACCACGCCCTCTGCCCGGTCCACCCGCGCGACCTGGACCGATGCAGGATCGCCCGCCGCGCTAAGCAATTGCGCACCTTGGGAGGTGCGCAACAATGCGGCAAGCTCGCCTTCGGTCCCGGTGACGACGGCACTGCCTGCCTCGCCGATCTGCACGGTAATCAGCCCCTCCAGCGCGGGCATCATCGCCGCGTCAGAGACCACCGCGCAGCCTGCCAGCACGGCAAAACCCGATCCGGCCCGGCTACTTTGCTGATCGACGCAAAACCCTTCGGGACCGCGCACCGATACCGCGCCATCCAGAACTGACAACGTCCGGATGCCGCGTGTTTCCACGGCAGCGTCGCAGCCTGCCAACAGGATCAGGGCAACAAGGACCGGGCGCAAGCGCTATTGGTCCATATAGATATGCCGCTCGGCCTTGGCGCCGGGATGCGTCACCGCCCCCCAGCGCGCACCACCGACCAGTTTGGCAAACTTCCAGACCGCACCGGTTTCATATTGAGTCTGGCGCGGACCTTTCCAATTGGCCTTGCGGGTGGCCAGTTCGGCATCGGTCAAGGCAACCGACAACTCGCCAGTCAGCGCATTCAACGTGATCATGTCGCCATTTTGCAGCAAGGCAATCGGCCCGCCATGCGCGGCCTCTGGCCCAACATGGCCGACACAGAACCCACGGGTCGCCCCACTAAAGCGGCCATCAGTAATCAAAGCCACCTTTTTGCCCATGCCCTGCCCGGACAGGGCGGCAGTGGTAGAGAGCATCTCGCGCATCCCCGGCCCACCTGCGGGGCCTTCGTTACGGATGACGATCACGTCGCCCTCTTTGTAGTCGCGTTGCTGGACGGCTTCAAAGGCATCCTCTTCGGATTCAAACACCCTTGCCGGACCGACAAACACCTGTTCCTCGGGGGTCATGCCCGCAACTTTGACAATAGCCCCATCGGGGCAGATATTGCCCTTAAGGCCAACCACGCCGCCGGTCTTGGACAGCGGAGTTTCAATCGGATAAATCACCCGCCCATCCGCCTCGCGCGTGATCGCGTCCAGTTCCTCGCCCAATGTGCGGCCCGACACGGTCATACAATCCTCGTGCAGCAGGCCCGCCTTGCGCAATTCCTTGAGTACGACCGGCACGCCGCCCGCCTCGAACATATCCTTGGCGACATAGGTGCCGCCGGGGCGCAGCGACACGAAATAGGGCGTGTCGCGGAAGATGTCGCACACATCGAACAGGTCAAACGCAATCCCGGCTTCGTTGGCAATGGCAGGCAAATGCAGGCCCGCATTGGTCGACCCGCCGGTCGCAGCCACCACGCGGGCGGCATTTTCCAGCGCCTTGCGGGTGACGATATCGCGGGCGCGGATGTTCTTTTCGATCAGGTTCATCACGGCCACACCCGCCGCATCGCCATATTGGTCACGGGATTCGTAAGGGGCCGGGGCGCCGGTGGAATTCAGCAGGGCCAGACCAATCGCCTCGGACACGCAAGCCATGGTATTGGCAGTGTATTGCCCGCCGCAGGCCCCGGCGCTGGGGCAGGCGATCCGTTCCAGAATATCCAGTTCGGCATCCGACATCAGACCCGCCTGATGCTGGCCCACCGCCTCGAACACATCCTGCACCACCACATCCTTGCCGTTCAGCCTGCCTGGCAGGATCGAGCCGCCATAGACAAACACCGACGGCACATTCAGCCGGACCATCGCCATCATCATGCCGGGCAGGGATTTGTCACAGCCCGCCAGACCGACCAGCGCATCATAGCAGTGCCCGCGCATGGTCAGTTCAACCGTGTCGGCAATTGCATCGCGGGAGGCCAGACTGCTGCGCATCCCCTCATGCCCCATCGCCACGCCGTCAGTGACTGTGATCGTGGTAAATTCGCGCGGGGTGCCGCCACCCTTTTTCACCCCCATCTTGACCGATTGGGCCTGGCGGCTAAGCGAGATATTGCAGGGCGCTGCCTCGTTCCAGCAGGTCGCAACCCCAACCCAGGGCTGATGAATCTCTTCCTCGGTGATCCCCATCGCATAGAAAAAGCTGCGATGCGGCGCGCGGGAGGGCCCTTCGGTCACATGGCGGCTGGGTAGTTTGGATTTGTCAAAGCGCTGATTGGTCAAGGCGTCCTCCCCGGGAAATAGTTCAATACCAAGATAATTGGGCCGAGAGGGCGGGGCAAGGCCGGAATGCAGCATTGCCTGCCGCCCGCTAATTTGGGACCATTCACGAAGATGTCACAAATCGCCCTTGTGGTTCCCAGCCAATGGCTCTAAGACCCCCCTACTTGGCGCGGGATGGAGCAGCCCGGTAGCTCGTCAGGCTCATAACCTGAAGGTCGTAGGTTCAAATCCTACTCCCGCAACCAAA
>JANOMH010000055.1:0-4030 GCA_031420215.1 Rhodobacterales bacterium
GAAGATATGGCTTTGGACCCCATTCAGCACCGGATTGTCAGCGGGAATGGACCCATCGAGGTTCAGGCGCAGCGATTTGCCTTGATAGGCGAAATAGTCGCCCGCCGCCATGTCCGCAGCGCTGGGCAGGGTCTGTGCCTGGATCGGGATGCACCAATTGCCCAACTGGTCATTCCCCTGATCGCCGATGGTGTAATACAGCTTGCCATCGGGGCCAATTTTCAAACGTCCCGAGTTGTGGTCGGCCCCCGCAGGCATCCCGTCGATCAGGGTCACAGTGTCGGACAAGGTGCCCGTGGCGGGGTCATAGGTCAGCTGCACGATCTTGGCGTAAAGATACCGATAGGGGCTGGCGGGGTCAGTCACGGTGGGGTCAGCGCCCCGCGCCTCATCGACGTAAGTATAGGCGGCATAAACGAAATCATGCCCTGTCCCGGCCAGCAATTCGGGATGCAACGCCAGCCCCAGCAGCCCGTCCTGCCAGCCGGGGGCGGAAACCTCGGCGATTTCCATCGCCGGGGTGACTGTTCCATCGACGGGATTGACCCGGATGATCCGGCCTGCCGCCCGCTCGGTCACCCACAGCATATCATCCGGCCCCCAGGTGATTTCCCATGGGGCGGCCAGTTCCGACACCAGCACGCTTTGGGTAAACGGCACGCTCCCGGCCACAACCGAGGCTGGAGTATCCTGTGCAATGGCAGCCACAGGCATGCTCAGCGCAAAGGCCAGAGCGATCAGCGATTTCATCGGCGGTTTCCTCTGAAACGTCTTCACCCAAGCATTGAGCAATCTGCCCGGTTTTACCAGTTTTTTAAGTAGCGCCACCCGGTTCAATCCATCACGATCCAGCACAGGCGAAGCGGAGGAAACGTCATGGGAATCAGGGTGGCCGTCGGCCAGTTTCACGTTCTGACCGAGGAAAAGCTGCGCTTTGCCGCGCAGATTGGCGCAAGTGGCATTCAGATGAATAACCCGACCCTGCCGGGCGAGGCGCGGTGGGAACAGGCGGACGTTCGCGCCTTGGTGGATAAGGTCGAGGCGTTTGGCCTGAAGTTCGAGGCCATCGAAAACGTGCCAACACATTTCTATCACAAGGTGATGCTGGGCCTGCCCGGCCGCGATGAACAGATCGAGAATTACAACGCCACGATCCGCGCCGTCGGCCGGGCGGGGGTGCCGATCCTGGGCTATCACTTCATGCCAAATTCGGTCTGGCGGACCGAAAAACTGGCCCCCACGCGCGGCGGGGCGGGGGCGACGCAATATTTCCAGTCGGTGGTGGATGCGACCGAGGATACCGACGCTCTGCGGGCATTCATGCCCACGACGCTGGGCCATGCCGCCTCGATGCCGGTCTATGGCAAGAACGAACCGGTGATCACCGAGGATCAGATGTGGAGCAATTACAAATACTTCATCGATGCGGTCCTGCCCGTGGCCGAGGAAGAGGGGGTGCGGCTGGCGCTCCATCCCGACGACCCGCCGGTGCCGATTCTAGGCGGCGTGGCGCGGCTGTTCTATCGGCCCTTTGGTTTTACCCATGCCTATGAGCTGTCGGGTGGCAGCCCGGCCTGGGCGCTGGACCTGTGTCTGGGCTGTTGTTCGGAAATGCCGGGGGGCAAAGCCAACGTCCATGAGCTGATCGAGTTTTTTTCCCCCAAGGGCCGCATCGCCTATATCCATTTCCGCGATGTGCAGGGGACCGTGCCCGAATTCACCGAATGCTTTATCGGTGACGGCAACTTTGACCCGGCCGAGGTGATGACGCAACTGGCCCGCACCGGGTTTGACGGGTTCCTGCTGGACGACCATGTGCCGCATATGGACGGGGATTCCGACTGGAACCACCGCGGCCGGGCCCATGCCATCGGCTATTTGCAAGGGCTGATCCGGATGGGAGAGTTTATGGGGGCGGGGCGGAAACAAGCATGAAACGCGCAATCTGCGGCCAGGCGACCGATTTCTTCAAAGAAATCGGAACGGAATTTTCGAAAATTCCGGCCTGCGCCTCAGCTGGTCCCGCTCGGGCAAGGTTGGGTCTATCGCGGACCGACAGCCCGCGCCCTGACCGGCACCCGGTAGACCGATGTCGTGGCGGTGATCAGTAGCCAGCCGCCATCGGCCCCGCCAAAGGTCAGGTTCGACGCCCGTTCGGGCAATCGCAGTTTGCCCAGCAGAGTGCCATCCGGGGCGTGGCAATGCACCCCTTCTTCATTGGCGCACCAAAGCCGCCCGTCACTGTCCACCCGCAAGCCGTCATGCAGTTTGGCGATGTTCAGCAGAACCTCGCCCCCGGACAATGTGCCATCGGGGCCGACGGCAAAGCGGCGCACGTGGTTCGGGCCGTCCGGGAAACTCGTGCTGCCGGTGTCGACGATATAAAGCAGCGATTCATCCGGCGAAAACGCCAGCCCGTTGGGCATGAAGAAATCCGTGGTCACCTGCCGGACTTCGCCTGTAACGGGATCGGCGCGGTAGACGTGGCAGCCGTCCATTTCGCGCGTGCCCTCATACCCGTCACCCCCCACGCCGTAGCTGGGGTCGGTGAACCAGATCGTGCCATCGGATTTGACCACCACATCATTGGGCGAGTTGAACCGCTGGCCGTTGTAGTGACGGGCCAGAACCGTGGTCGACCCATCGCTTTCCGTCCGGGCAATACGGCGGGGATGCTGTTCGCAGGTGACCAGCCGCCCCTGCATGTCCACCGTATTGCCATTGGAACTGGCAGCCGGGTAGCGGAACAGCGACACGGCATTGGTGGCTTCGTCCCAGCGCAACAGCGAATTGGACGGGATGTCGGACCAGACCAGATAGCCCGTCAACCAAGCTGGCCCCTCGGTCCAGGTGCCCCCGGTCCACAGCCGTTCGGCCCGGCCACCGGGGACAGTCAGCGCGTAAAAACGGGGATCGACCGTTTCATAAACCGACGTGTCCAGCGGCCCCAGCGGTTTCAGGTCGGTCACAATCTCCACCCCTTACCCCTTGATCGGGTTCAGTTTCCGCCACGCGTCATATTCGCCCCGCGCATCGTCGTGCAGCGGGTAATAGCGTTGCAGCGAGCCGCCCTGCAGCAGCATGTGTTTGGAGAAATCCTCCCATTCATGATGCGTGCCTGCATGTTCAATCACCTGTGCAGCCAGCGCCGCCGGGCAACAGACCGCGCCATCATCATCAGCCACGATAATATCGCCGGGGATCACCGTCACGCCGCCACAGGCGATCGGGCAGTTGAAATCGAACGGCATCAGGCCGGTCTGCGTATGAAAATTCGGCGTTAACCCATTGATCCACAAGGGCATGTCCAGCTCGATCTGCCCCGGATAATCGCGCACGCAGCCGTCAATCACCATGCCGACGCCGCCGCGCCCCTTGAAATAGGTCATCATCATTTCGCCGAAAATGCCCGCCGTCATATCGCCGCGCGCATCCACCACAACCACATCGCCGGGTTGCGCGTGATACAGCACATGGCGGTGGAGTTGCTTTTCGGGGTCATTGTATTCACCGTCGCCATACAAGTCCTCGCGCTTTGGCATCATCAGCAGGGTCAGGGCGGGGCCGGCAATCGACTTGCCCTTGTTCCAGCTCACGGGGCCCTGAATATGCGGCTGGCGGATGCCAAGACCCGCCAAAGTGCCCGCCACCGTCGCGGCCCCAAGGGCGCGGAGTTTGGCGACAATCGCAGGGTCGATGCGGGTGATGTCTTTGCTCATGTTAGTCCCTTTACCAGTTGGTGACCGACCCGTCGGCGCGTTTCAGATGCGGCGCTTCCCAGAACTTGAAGCTTTGCTTTTTGATCAGCTCCTCATTCACCTCGACCCCCAGCCCCGGCACATCGCTGACCACATAGACGGCGTTTTCGATGCGGGGCTGGACCGGAAAGAACTCGGCATTGTCGAAGCCCAGCTTTTCGGCGGGGGAGGACCGGGTTTCCAGCCAGCTGAAATTGGCGACAGCGGCGCAGAAATGCACGGTTGCGGCGGTGCAGACCGGCCCCAGCGGGTTATGCGGCATCATGTCGACA
>JANOMH010000056.1:0-4125 GCA_031420215.1 Rhodobacterales bacterium
GCTGCCCGGCATTGCGGCATCAGCCAACCCGCCGCCTCACGGCTTCTGGCCGAGGTCGAACAGATCATTGGCCACAAGGTCCACATTCGTCAGGGGCGGGGCATGATCCTGACCCCACATGGCCAGGCCCTTGGCCGCCGCGCCGCCCGTATCCTGATCGAACTCAATGAAACCACGCGCGAGCTGACCGAGCTGAGCACCGGCACCGGCGGCCATGTGCGGATTGGCGCCATCACCGGGGCCGCCCTCGACCGGGTCCTGCCGGCGCTGCGTCAAGCCCGGCTGACCCTGCCCGACATCACGGTTGAGGTCGAAGTTGGGACCAGCGACCTGCTTGCCGACCTGACCCTGCATGGGCGGCTCGACCTCGCCCTCTGCCGCCTGCCCGCACATCAAAACCCCGCCGATTTCAATTTCATCACCCTGGGCGATGAGCAGGTCAACCTCGTGGTGCGGCGCGACCACGCGCTGCGGAACCTGCCCCTGATCGCACCAAAGGACCTTTTGCACTACGACTGGGTCTTGCCACCCAGCGGCGCAATCCTGCGGCAAGCCGTGCTGGCGCGGCTTGCCGAACTGGGGCACCCCGCCCCGCCCGGCAGACTGACCACCTCATCGTTTCTGCTGACCTTGGCGATGCTCAGCCAATCCAACGCCATCGCGCCATTGTCACGCCCGGTGGCACAGCGCTTTGCCACCGATCCCTTCGCGCCTTATGCGACCCTTCCGCTGGACCTCGGCATCCGGATGAGCGACTTTGGGCTGGTCACCCGGGCCGGGGTTCAGCTTACCCCGGCGGCAGAGCGGATCAAAACCCTGATCCTGCAAACCACCTCAATCCCCTGACCCGACAACAAGCATTTTCGGACGTAGCCCAAATATCTCCGCCAGAGGCTCCAACCTCAACGCCCCCCCATCTCAGGAGGTTTGAGCAAGCCCCTGTAATATCGCGCAATCCGGCCCCCATCTGCCGCACAATCCCGCATCAACCCGGCCAACGTGTCACGCATCGCCGACAGATCGGCGATCTTCGCTTCGATCTCGACCAGATGCACCTGCGCAATCGCCTGAACATCAGCACTGGTGCGGCCCTCATCCTCCCACAACGCCACCAAAGCCCGGCATTGCTCAATCGAAAACCCCAAGGCAGGGGCACTGCGCAGAAACCCCAGCTGTTGCGCATCGGATGCGCGATAAACGCGATAGCCATTCCCGGCGCGCAGCGGCTTGACCAGCACGATATTATACCCAAAGGCCGTGCCCAGATTCTGCCTGACATTACGCATCACCGCCCGGCTTAGGGAAATCGCCGTTGCCACCCCGCCCGGATCATCCGCCATCAGCACCATCCTCAACCCCATGCCCCGCAAAGCCGTCACCGCCGCAGCGGCCCCCGGCTTGACCGGATCAGCCAGCCCCAACACCCCAGACGCAACCCCATCCACTGCAATCCGTTCGCCAGGGCGCAACTGAATGACATCGCCGCGCCGGATTTCATCGACCGCAATCTCGACCACCTCTTTGCCGCGCTCGACAAGTGCGGTTTTCGGACGCAACGCCACCAACTTTCGAATTGCGGCCCCGGTCTGCCCTCGTGCCCGCGCCTCAAGCCAGCGGCCCAGCAGGATCAGTGTCACAATGACAGCGGTGGCTTCGAAATACACCACCCCCGCGCCCGCAGGCAAAACCCAGGGGGCAAACAGTGCCACAACCGAAAATCCCCATGCGGACGACGTGCCCAACACCACCAGCGCATTCATGTCCGGCTCAAACCGCAACAGCGCCGGCACCCCTTTGGCAAAGAACCCGCCGCCCGGCCCGGCCATCACCAGCGTAGTCAGCCCGAACTGAACCATTCAACTGGCCTGCAATCCTATGCTCATCATAATCCAATGATGAAACGCCGGGACGAGATGCCCGCCCATTTCCAGCACAAACACCGGGACTGTCAGCACAGCAGCCCAGATCCCCCGGCTCCGCAGGTCTGCCACTTCCTTTGCCAGCCGGTCTACCGCCTGCGCTTGCCCGGCCACTGGTGCTGCGCCATAGCCCACCGCCTGCACCGCCGCGATCAACGCTGCCTCATTGCGACCCAAGGTGGCCACCGTGGCCACGGCATCGACCAGATTAACATGCGCCGACAACACGCCCGGCACTGCCATCAGCGCAGCCTCTACTTTGGACACACAACTGGCACAGCTCTTCCCCGCGATCGCCAGCCGCACCCGGCCCGGCACCGCAGGATACCCGGCTGCCGTCAGCGCGCCACTGACCGCACCGGCCACATCCGGCCCCGCGCCCTGTTCCAAAATCACCCGGCCGCCATGCGTAGCGGGATTGACCGCGGCCCGCTCCACCCCCGTTACTGCCGCAATCGCCCGCTCTGCGCGGCCCACACAGGCGGCACAGGTCATGCCGTCAATCTCGAAACTCAGGGGATCATGCGCGCTCATCGCGGGACTCCTTGCCAGTCGGGGCCAATCGGAGCCAGTCCGGCCCCTCACATAAGGGTTCCAGTCGTGGGAAGGTCAAGGGGTCGGAGGCATTGCAGATCAACCCTGCCCTACTGGCCTTATGCATCCGCACTCATTGGCCCTATTGACCCCGGCCCCACACAGGGCACACTGCGCCGAACCCCTTCCGCCAAAGGAACCCGCAATGGACACCCTGCACCTGACCAACGACCCGCGCCACATTATCGAGGCTGACCGCGCCCATGTCTGGCATCACCTGATCCAGCACAAACCCTTTGAAACCATTGACCCCCGGATCATTGTCGAGGGCAAGGGGCTGCGGGTTTGGGACATCAAGGGCAAAGAGCATGTCGATGCGGTATCCGGCGCGGTCTGGACCGTCAATGTCGGCTACGGGAGGGAATCCATCGCCAACGCGGTGCGCGACCAACTGATCAAGATGTGCTATTTCGCCGGGGCCGCTGGCACCATCCCCGGCGCGCAATTCGCCGAACGGTTGATCAGCAAAATGCCCGGCCTGTCCCGGGTCTATTATGCCAATTCCGGGTCCGAGGCGAACGAAAAGGCGTTCAAAATGGTCCGCCAGATCAGCCACAAGCACCATGGCGGCAAGAAATCCAAGATCCTCTACCGCGACCGCGACTACCACGGCACCACCATCGCTTGTTTGTCCGCCGGTGGCCAACAGGAACGCAACGCCCAATACGGGCCGTTCACGCCGGGTTTCGTCGAGGTGCCGCATTGCCTTGAATACCGCGCCCAGCCCGACATCGCCGGCGACAGCTACGGCGTCAAAGCCGCCGAAGCGATCGAGGCGGTGATCCTGCGCGAAGGCCCCGATACGATTGGGGCGCTATGCTTGGAGCCGATCACCGCAGGCGGCGGCATCATTGTCCCGCCCTTAGGCTACTGGCAAAAAGTGCAAGAGATTTGCCGCAAATACGACATCCTGCTGCACATCGATGAAGTGGTCTGCGGCCTTGGGCGCACCGGCACATGGTTTGGCTACCAGCAATACGGCGTCCAGCCCGACATCGTGACGATGGCCAAAGGCGTCGCCTCCGGCTATGCCGCGATCTCCTGCTGTGTCACCACCGAGCGGGTATTTTCCATGTTCAAGGATGACACCGACAAACTGGGCTATTTCCGGGATATTTCAACATTCGGCGGCTGCACCGCAGGCCCGACGGCTGCACTGGAAAATATGCGGATCATCGAGGACGAGGATCTCTGCGGCAATTCGGTCCGCATGGGCGTCTATCTGCAGGACAAGCTGCGGGAGTTAATGGACAAGCATGATTGCATCGGCGACGTGCGCGGCAAGGGCCTGTTCGCCGGGGCCGAACTGGTGGCAGACCGGGACACCCGCGAGCCGCTGGACGAGAAAAAAGTCATGGCCGTGGTCGCCGACTGTATGGCGCAAGGGGTGATCATCGGCGCGTCGAACCGGTCGATGCCGGGGTTCAACAACACCCTGCTCTTCGCGCCCGCCCTGATTGCCACAACCGACGATCTGGACCAGATTGTGGACGCAGTGGACAAGGCACTGACCAAGGTGGTGGGGTAAAACCAAAGGCCGCCCGTCGGGCGGACGAGCGTTGGCAGAAGGGTGGCCCTAAAACGCCACCCGATCCGCGCCCTTCAGATCCAA
>JANOMH010000057.1:0-2528 GCA_031420215.1 Rhodobacterales bacterium
GCCGCGCCGCCCCGGGGGGTGGGCGCAGCAGCGGTGGTGCGGCTGTGCTTTCGGGTGCCGCCAGTTGGGTATATGTTCTATGCCCGGCTGCTACACACGCCCCTGCCCGTTGGGGGGGTCGGGCGCTGCCCGGCGGCGCGGGGCGCCCTGATTCCGGGCGAAGAAAGAAAGCGAATGGCTTTACTTCGGAGGAGCCCATCCTCTTCACACCACCCGCAACTCCGGCTCTAGCCACGGCAGTTGCGCCACCGCGGGCCGCACGATCATTTCGGCAAGCAGCGGTTTCAGCCGCCGCACCATCCCCTCGGGCATATCCCCCAGCACCCCGCGCCGGGCAGTCAGTGAGATTGTGCGCGACAGCGGCGCAAATGGCAAAGGCAGCACGTCGACCTGGGCCTGAAACCGTTGCGCCCGCATCCATCCCAGCGGCGTGAGGATTGTCCAGCCCGCACCCTGGGCCACCATGGCCATGATTGCGTGATAGCTGTCCATCTCGAACCGATGCGCCAGCATCAGGTTCTGGCGGGCAAGATGATCGGCGATCAACCGGCCCATATAGTGCCGGGTGGTGTATTGGATCAGCGGCATCCGGCGCAGGTCAGCCAGCAGATCGGTCCCTCCAGTGCCTTTCGGGGCGGCCACGACAAAAGGTTCCACCAGCAGCGGATGCACCTCCATCCCCTCACCCGCACCCATATCGGCGGCCACGATCACATCCAGCGCGCGGGCGTCGAGCAAGTCATACAAGCGGTGACTGGCCCCGGTTTCCAGCAGGAACTGGCAGGACCGCAGTTCCTCGGCCATCTGCGACAACAGACGCGGGGTCACGTCGGCATCAAAATCCTCGATCATTCCCAGCCGGAACCGGGTCAGCCGGGAAAAATCGGCCATCGCCAATTCGGCTTTGGCCTGATCAGCCTCGTTCAACATGGTATTGGCGCGGCGCAGGAACATTTCGCCTGCAGGTGTCAGGGTGACGGGGCGTTCGCCGCGATTGAGCAGACTTGCCCCCAATGCGCTTTCCAGATTGGTCAACTGCTGGCTGACGGTGGCCGCTGATGTGCCCAACCGACGGGCGGCGGCGGAAATGCTGGTTTCCTCGGCCGTGGCCACAAAAACTTCGACCCCCCAGAGTGTGATCCGCCCTGCTGTGCTGGTCATCATCGCCCCAAATGCAAATATTTCCTCAGGTTAGGGCTAACAGTGCCGGACCGCAACTGCCGCCCCGATTGCCAGCCTGCCGCCGGACCGTTAAGGTCGCTGGATCATGAAAAGAGGTAATCAACATGCGTGACGAGACCCCAAACAGCTGGGAAGCCCGCGCGGACAAACATTCGATGTATGGCTTCACCGACCTGCCAACGATCCAGGAGCGGGGGGCAACGATCCTGACCCATGGCAAAGGCCCCTATGTGTACGACGTGCATGGCCGCCAATATCTGGACGCGAATTCAGGGCTGTGGAACATGGTCGCAGGCTTTGACCACCCCGGCCTGATCGCTGCCGCACAGGCGCAATATGCACGGTTTCCGGGCTATCACGCCTTCTTTGGCCGGATGTCGGATCAGACCGTGATGCTGAGCGAAAAGCTGATCGACGTGTCGCCGTTTGCAGATGGCAAGGTGTTCTACACCAACTCCGGGTCCGAAGCCAACGACACCATGGTCAAGATGCTGTGGTTCATGTGGGGATCTGAGGGCCAGCCGCAGCGCCGCAAGATCATCACCCGGTATAACGCCTATCACGGGGTGACTGCCGTGTCGGCGTCGATGACCGGCAAGCCGTATAATTCTGTGTTCGGCCTGCCTTTGCCCGGTTTCCTGCACCTGACCTGCCCGCATTACTGGCGCAATGCCTTGCCGGATGAGACCGAGGCGCAATTTACCGCCCGGATGGGGGTCGAGCTTGAAGACATGATTGCCCGCGAAGGGGCAGACACGATTGCCGGGTTCTTTGCCGAGCCGATCATGGGTGCGGGTGGCGTGATTGTGCCGTCAGAGGGGTATTTCCAGACCATCCTGCCGATTTTGAAAAAGCACGGCATCCCGATGATCTCGGACGAAGTAATCACCGGCTTTGGCCGGACCGGGAACACCTGGGGCTGTCAGACTTTTGACTTTATGCCCGATGTGATCATCTCGTCGAAAAACCTGACCGCCGGATTTTTCCCGATGGGGGCCGTGATTCTGGGCCCCGAAATGTCGGCCCGGATGCAGGCGGCTGCCGAAAAGATCGAGGAATTTCCACATGGCTTTACCGCATCCGGCCATCCCGTGGGCTGCGCGATTGCCCTGAAGGCCATCGATGTGGTGATGAACGAAGGGCTGGCCGAAAATGTGCGGACCTTGACGCCCAAGTTCCAGGCCGGGATGGCCTGGCTGGCCGAAAATCCCAACATCGGCGAATGGCGCGGCAAGGGGTTGATGGGCGCACTTGAGGCGGTGCAGGACAAGGCCACGAAACAGCCGTTTCCGGGGACCTTGTCAGTGTCGGAACGCATCGCCAATGCCTGCACCGATCAGGGGTTG
>JANOMH010000058.1:0-2582 GCA_031420215.1 Rhodobacterales bacterium
GGCGGAATTGTAGATGCCGGGGGTCAGGATCGCGATCACCGGATTTTCCGCCTGTGAGCAGGCGGCAAGGCTGCGGTGCAGCATTTTGGGGTAATTGCTGACCGGCTGGACCCGGTTTTTCGCAAACAACTCGGGGAACATATGCAGCATGGTTTCCCGGTTTTCGAGCATATACGACACGCCCGACGGGGTGCGGGCGTTATCCTCCAGCACGTAGAACTCATCCTCGCCGGTGCGGACCAGATCAATCCCGACGATATGGGTATAGACGCCGCCGGGGGGTGTCACGCCAATCATCTGCGGCAGAAACGCGGCGTTTCTGGCAATCATTTCAACCGGCAAACGGCCTGCCCGCACAATTTCCTGCCGGTGATAGATGTCATGCAGAAACGCGTTGATCGCCCGGACCCGCTGTTCGATCCCGCGCGCAAGGCGGGACCATTCCCGACCGCTGATGATGCGGGGGATGATGTCAAACGGGATCAGCCGCTCGGCGGCTTCGGCCCGGCCATAGACGTTGAAGGTAATCCCGGTCAGCCGGAAGACCTCCTCCGCCTCGCGCTGTTTGCGGCGCAGGCGGGCGGGATCCTCGTTCTGAAACCAGTTGTCAAACGGTGCATAGGGGCTGCGCAGGCCCTGATATTGGGTTTGGCTCGGACCCGATCCCAATGATTGGGTTTGCCCGTGCCCCCACATTTCATCGAAACAATTATTCTGGCTCATAAGGGCATCATATGCGGGAATATGGGGGGCACAATCGGTGATGTGGATTCCCGTTGGCAGGGCGGGGCGTTTGCTTAATAAATGGGCAACTACCTATCCCAACAGAGGGCAGCGACTGACCGCCGGGTGGGCGCAGCGGCGGTGGTTCTGCAGAGCTTTATGGTGCCGCCACTGCGATAGAATTTCCAGGCACCGCTGCTGCAGAAGCGCCCGACCGATGGGGCGGTCAGGCGCTGCCCGGCGGCGCGGGGCGCCTTGATTCCGGGCGAAGTGGCCCCCTCACCCCAACACCGCATCCGTCACCGCCGACAGGGCCAGCGCCGACGCGCCCCGCGCCCAGACCAGATCACCCCAGGCGTGGATTTCCACCTTGCAGGGGCTGCGTCCATCCGCCAGCACCAGCCCGCGCATTTCGGCAAGGACTTCATCGGCATACAGATAATCATACCGCATCCGTTCGCCCGACAGGATGATCAGTTCGGGGTCAAACAACTGGATCACGTTGGACAGTCCCAAAGACAGATAGCGACCCGCGCGGCGGAATATGGTCCGGGCGGCGTGGTTGCCAGCCTTGGCTTCGCCAAACAACGTCTCAAGCAGGGCCTGCGGGCTTTGCATATTGCGGGCATTGCGGCCAAGGGCGGTCGATGCCTCACGCGCAAGCGCATAGTCGGCGAGGTATGCCTCAAGACAGCCCCTTTGGCCGCAACGGCACAGGGCGCCGTCCAGCTGCACCTTGATATGGCCCAATTCCAGCCCCATCCCACGGGTGCCGCGAAACAGGCGGTTGTTCAGGACCAGCCCCATGCCGACGCCATGTTCGATGGTGACCACGGCGAAATCCGACATGGCGCGTCCGGCCCCAAACCACAGTTCGGCCAAGGTCAGCACATTGGCGTCATTGTCGACATGGACGGGTAGACCGAAGCGCGCTTCGAACGCGGTTTTCAGTGCGATATCCCGATCCGCAAGCAGGGGCGACCAAGGGACAATCCCGGTATCGTGATCGACCAAACCCGACAGACCAATGCCCACGGCGGTGACCGCTGACAAGGGCAGGCCAGCGCTGGCCATCAGATGGCCAATCAACTCTCCCATTTCATCCAGTATCTGGCCTTCGGTCTTGCGGATAGGTGGGGTGGGCAGGGTGGCGTCGGCCAGCATATTGCCTGCAAAGTCGGTCAACACAGCGGAATGGCGTTCGTCCGACAGCTTGATCCCGATGACCAACCGACCTTCATGCACCACCTCCAGGGCAACCGGGGGGCGACCCCGGCTTGATTCGCGTTGCGGGCCCGATTCGCGCAGTTCGCGCGGACTGCCATCTATTTCGCGCAACAATCCCACGGCAATCAGGTCCGATGTAAGTGTCGTGACCGACCCCGCGCTGATCCCCAGGGCGCGGGCGACATCGGCCCGGGCGGTACGACCAGCGGCGCGGACATGTTCAAAAACCTGTTGGCGCAATGGCTTGGACCCCACGCCGGGTCCGGGCAACAGTGGACCACAGCCCGCCGGACCGCCCTCAAATCCGCTACCTGTGATCTCGTCATACATACTTCACAACTCAAACTATTTCTGCACCTGCACTGTAGGCAATCATCAGGATGCCCAATAATCGGGCGGGATCAAAGGGGAATAGTGCCAATTGTGACCGGAGGGTGAAAAATTTACTTTGACAACTGAAGTTAATTGCGTTTCCTTGAGGAAGTCGGGCCAAAAGCCCGCGATCCCCGTTTCAAACGGGCCCCGACTAAAAAGCGGGGGATGCATATCTAGGGAGGTTACATATGCGTAATGCAATCCTGCTCGCCGTCATCGCGACGGCAGGCTTCAGCAGTGCTGCTCTGGCCGAGGGC
>JANOMH010000059.1:0-5524 GCA_031420215.1 Rhodobacterales bacterium
GCCTTGCACCTGATCATCGCCGGGTGTGCCAAAGATAACCTCACCCTGATCAAATGTCCCCGCCGCCCGACCCTCCCAATCGACCGCACTGGCATTGTAAGCCATCAATGCAGCGGCGCGCGGATTGGTGTCGTCCAAATGCCGCAAGGCCCCCCAACTGCCCCATTTCGACGGGGCAGCAACATCGACGAACGCATTGAACAAAGTGCCGCCACTATCCCGCCAGCCGGTCAGAAGTTCGGCATAAAGCTGGGCCATTTCGGGGCTGTAGTTGAAGGATGTAAAGAACTCGGTCAGGCCGTCATCATTCACCTGATCCCCCAATCCCGCCACATGGGTGCCGCCTTCGTACATGACCAAAGTCAGACCATGCGCTGAAGCAACTTCTGCATGATAGGGGAAAATTGTGACGAGCAAGTCACGCAATGACCCATCCCGAATAGTTGCGGCGGCAGCGGCAAACCCATCGGCCCCGGCAATCCAGCCATGAACCGTATCGGCCATTTCGTCGGTGCCCAGTTCATAGCCAAAATAGCCACTGACCGCATAGGCATCAAAGGCCTGATAGGGCGGCCTGGCCCCTTCGGCCACGGCCAGCGGCGCGTTCAGCAAAGGCTCTTCCAGCCCCATCCAGCCGGTATGGGTCGCGATGACCCGGACCAGTCGGGCAGGGTCGGCGGCATAAACCCCGGCCCAGATATCGGCCACCTGCGCCGCCCGCATCCCGGCAAACTGCATCCAGGCATCATCGCCAGCCGCTTCGCCCCAGCGGGCACGGGCCTGTTCGCCTGCCCAAAGGGTCTGCGGAAAGATGAAATTCCAGATCTCGTTGGAATATTCGACATAAGCTTTCAGACGCGGGTCCAGACTGTCATGGACCAATGTTGCAAAGGCGCTGACATAGGCGTCATCGGCCATGTGCGGCATGGTAAACCACGGATCAGCCCCGATTTCGTTGACCAGTTGAACCATCACCTCAACCGGAACGCCGCGCCAGCCATAGGTATAATCGTCGGGCAGCGGCCGGTCGGCCCATTCGGTCTGGGTTGAGCCGTTGGTATTCATCCAATCCATGAACCGGACCGACCGCAGGTCTTGGATATGGGCCAGCCAGACAGGGTTGAATATCGCTCCTGCCTGATACAGCGGGATCATATCCGCTTTGACCACCGCAATATTGCGGATCGGATTGGCCGGATCAATCGCGCTGATCCCGATCCCGATCAGGCCTTCGCCGGGCGCGTAACTGAACCATATCTCGCCGGGATTGGCGTCAATATCCTGCGCCAGCCCGCCAACGGCCACGGAGCCCTGACCGTCATAAGTCAGCCGATACCGGCCCGCCAAATAGGTCGCAACGGCGGGCTGATCGGTCAGGATGAACGCCTCGATCCGTTCCGCCCCAGCGGGGATTCTCAAAGGCCAGCCATTGGCGTCAAGGTATCCGCCGGCTTGGATTTGCTCGGCATTGACCCCACCCCATTGCCCCGGCAAATGCCCGATCCACGGCCGGGCAGTTTTCATCAGGTCAATGAACGGCTGTTCGGTTGACCAGTCCGCAATTCCGGCCAGACCCATCGCCAATGCAGGGCTTTCGATCCGCCCGGTGTCAGTCGTGTCGCCCTGTGCGATCAGCGGCAAGGCCAATAACCAAAGGATAAAAAGCCTAAACATCGGGGCAATCCTCTGCCAGGGCCGTGCCTGAAAGATCGGCGCTGAAGTCCGGCTTTTCAACCCGGTGCTGCAAGATCCAGTCATACACCTGCCCCACCTGAGCGGCTTTGCGGGGCCAGGTAAAGGCAGCCTGCACGCGGGCGCGGGCCGCGATGGCCAAAGGGACCAATGCGGCGGGATCGGCGGCCATGCGTTCAAGCTCTGCCCGGAAGCTGGCCACAATCGCGGCACGGTCGCCCAAGGGCACCTTGTGCCCGACATCAGGCGTGACCAGTTCGCCCGGCCCGGCATAATCCACGATCAGCGGAACAAGGCCCAGCGCCATTGCTTCCAACACAACTCCACCACCAAATTCACGGATCGAAGGAAAAGCGAAAACGCTGTTTTGAGCAGCAATGGCTTGCACATCGGCATGGGCGAGCCAGCCGTGGAAATGGACAGCATCGGCGGTGCCTTCGGCCTGCACCTGTTGGCGTAATGCAGGCATCATCGGCCCATCGCCGATCATATCGATGACCAACCGCCCGTCGCGCAACAGCGGGGCTGCAGCCTCCAGCAGCATATCCGGCCCTTTGTAGGGCACCATGCGCCCGATAAAACAGGCCCGCAGCGGGCCGGGGGCGGGGGTGGCGATGCGGTTGAACCGGGCCAGATCAATGGCGTTTTCGGGCAGGTAGATGGTTTTGGTTTGATCGGCCGCAGGAATTTCCGACTGGGTATAACGAGAGCCCACCAGAATAGCCGCCGTGTTGGCCAGCATCCGGCGTCGGCCCGGCAGCAGTTTATACACCCCGCGCAGATAGGACAGCCATTCGCGTTCCTGGCGGCGGGCAGAGGCGAATGCGGCGGGCCATGGGACACCGCCGTTCAACGGGCCAAGGACAAAGGGCACGCCGATCCGGGCGCATTTGGCGGCCAGCATGCTGTTGATTGTTGGGCTGAGCGGGGTGATGCGGTGAACAATATCGAACTCTTTTGCACGCAGCCGGGGGCCGAACTGCGCCCATATCTTGCGTTCAAAACTGGGATAGGACAGGGCATTGATCGCTTGCAACATGGTCCAGCCCTTGCCCTCGCCCATGCGCAAGACCTTGCCCAGCGCCCAGAGGGGTTTGGCAATCGCCTCGCTGTCAATCGCTGTGAAATCGACCCCTTCGACCAACCCGGCGCGCAGGATGGCGTCCCGGTTGCGCACTTGGGTGACCAGATGCACATCGGCGACATCACGCAAGGCCATAGCCAGCGACCAGCCGACCAAAGGGACCGATACCCATTCGGGATTTGCCGCCTCGGCAATGATCAGGACGCGGGGTTTCATAGGATGGTGCGCAATCCGGGCGGAGGGGTGACCGGGGCGATAATTGTGGTTCGGGTCTGGCGGGAAAACGCCTCGGCATAACCCAAAATCGCGCCTGCCATCAGCCAGGTCAGCGGGGTCAGGGTGGCGTTGGGGATCAGATCAATCATGTTGATCCCGAGCATCAGCGCCATCGGGCCGACCCAGCGGGAAAGCTGACCCTGCCCGGATTTGCCCCACATCAGAAAGATCGGCAGCGCCAACAGCCCGAATTCGGCCAGAAACCCTACCCAACCCAGCATACCGATCAGTATGATCCAGCGGCCATCGGTTACCGTCAGGATCGTCCGGGTCGCGCCATCCCAGATGTGATTGCGGCCCCAAAGGCCCCAGCCGAAAAGCGGCTTTTCCTGCGCCCGTTCCAACAGGATGGTTTCCTGCTGAAACCGGAAGCGCAAGGAATTGGCGCGGTCGGCATCGACATTGGCCGCCTGTTGCAACATCGCCTCTTGCGGGACCAGATCGGCGCCTTTCATCAAAGGATAAGCCAGCGCCACAAACGCAAGCAAAGCCGCCACGCGCAACTGCATCCGCGAAGACAGGACCGCCACCAGCGGCACCAAGGCCGCCCCATACAGGATTGCGCCCAGCGATTTCGACAGAACCAACACAACCAGCAAATAGGCCGCTGCCAGCCAGAACCCGACCACCACCCGCGTAACTGACCCCCGCGCCAGTGCCACGGCAGCGACCACGGCCGTCATCGCAAAGAACGACACCCACAGCCCGTGATACAAAAACACGATCGGGCGAAAGCCGCCAAAGCGGATCATCTGGTCAAAGTTATGCTGGAAATAGCCATAGACCCAGATATTCAACTGCGGGCTTAAGCGGACCTCGACCAGCATCAGGACCGAATAAACCATGCCGCCAATGAACAGGGCCTTAAGGATATCGCGGTGATCGTCGGCGTTGCGCAGGAAATTGCGCGCCATCAGGAACGGGGCGATCAATAGTGCTTGCTGGATCATCGTCGAAAACGCCTCGCGCAGTTTCAACGCGGGCAGGGCCATCTGGCCCCAGAACACCGGCTCTGCATTAGTCAGAACGGTCGCCAAGGGGCTGCAGACAAAGACCACGACGAGGATGCGGGCAACGATAGATTCAGGCATCAGGGTCATCTTGCTGCGATACAGGATCAGGCAGGACAGGATCATCGCCAGGCTTGGGATGGTTTCTTTGGTGAGCGGCGGCAACAGCGGAAAATCGAACCCGGCGGGCGGCGGCGGCAGGAACAGATAGGCCACCAGCAGGCTTGCGATCACAGCACGTCCAACAGGCAGCCGCCGGAACATTCCCACCGAGATGACAGGCCAGAGCACCAACGTCAGATAGGCAAAAAGGTTCGGCATCCGGTCGCGTTTCTTTCCAATGGACGGACATGACCACTGAGGGTCGCTTAGCTTAGTCTGATGTTGCGGCAAAAAAATGACTGCGTCGGCCGATCTTATGCCGCATCCGCCGCGTTGAAAAGCAACGGGCGCGCCGGGGGACCGACGCGCCAGTACTCGCTACTTCAGGACCGGTTGACCTAAACGCCGGTTCCTTTGATGACGACACTAAACGTCTTGCCGATCACGCGCAGATCGGTCGCAAACGACATCGCGTTGAAATAGGTCCGGTCAAAATTGGCACGTTCTGCAAAACTGCTTTCGTTACGGACCGAGATTTGCCAAAAACCGGTGATACCGGGGCGCATCGCGTAATATTCCGTTCCGGGATAGATGGCGCGCTGATTGTCCATGATGGGACGCGGGCCGACGATGGACATGTGGCCCAGGGCGACATTCAGAAGTTGTGGCAGTTCATCCAACGACGTCTTGCGCAGGATCCGGCCGATCAGTGTGATCCGCGGATCGTTACGCAGCTTTTGAAACTCGTCCCACTCTGCGCGCGCTGCGGGATCGGCGGCCAGGGTTTGCGCGAGCACAGCATCTGCGTCAGTCACCATGGTGCGCAGTTTGAACAGGCGGAACAGGCGGCCATCGCGACCCACACGGTCCTGCATATAGATCGGTGCGTGCCCATCCATTGCCACAATTGTGCCCAAAACCAGCAGAACGGTCAGGACCGGCACGCTGGCAAACGTCACAATCAGCAGGTCAAAGACCCGTTTCATGATTCGGGCATATACATTAAGTGTATTGCTGCGCGCCGCTACAACCTTAACGGGAGACGGAATTCCGGCAATTTCGCCACGATATTGGTAAGTCACGATATTCCCTCCCCAGGGAAAAAAACGATGCGGCGAAACACAAAAAACGGTCCGGCAACGGCAAACCGAATTACCCAAAATTCATCAGTGCACGCAAACCTTCCGCACCTACGGAAAGCTTGCGTGTCTGGCCAAAAAATCCTTATGGATCAATAGTCAACAGAACCCCTACCACCAAGGACTACCCCCCTAAGGCAGTCAAACCTACTTAAACTCCAGCACGACATCAGATACATCAAGTTCGTAACAATTGAACCTCTCCATTGGTTCCATTTAGC
>JANOMH010000060.1:0-5461 GCA_031420215.1 Rhodobacterales bacterium
GGAGCCGTAGACCCGCGACTGGGTTTCGCCTGAGCGGGCGCGGGCGGCGGCGGGGTTTTCGCCTTCGGGTTCGTCAAGGGCCTGGACGGCGCGGGCGGCAGAGTCCACCAGCGCGATGAGTTGCGGAAAGGCATCGCGGAAAAAGCCCGAAATGCGCAGGGTGACGTCAACACGGGGCCGGCCGAGGACGCCTGCGGGCAGGATGTCGAACCCGGTGACGCGCCTGTTGGCGCTGTCCCATGTCGGTTTGACCCCCATCAGGGCGAGCGCCTGCGCGATGTCATCGCCGCCAGTGCGCATGTTGGAGGTGCCCCATGCAGTGATGAGGAGCGTGCGGGGCCAGTCGCCGTGATCCTGAAGGTGCTTTTCGATCAGCAGGTTGGCCGATTGCCAGCCCAGCGCCCAGGCCGTGGGGGTCGGCACCGCCCGGCTGTCGACGGAGTAGAAATTGCGCCCGGTCGGCAGCACATCCATCCGGCCACGGGTCGGCGCGCCAGACGGGCCGGGGCGGATCGCTTGCCCGTTTAGCGCGGTCAGCAGGGCCGCGGATTCGGCGGGGCCGCAGGCGGCGATGGTGGGGAGGATGTGGGTCTGGATTTCGTCCAGAACGGCGGCACTCGCCGCCCCTTGCGGCGGCGTCTCGTTTTGCAAGAGACGTTGCGACAGCAGTTCCAGCCGCTCGACGGTATCGCCCGTCGTTCGCCAGGGGTCGGGCAAAAGCTGGGCAAGGGCATCCGGTTTTGGCCCGCCCCATGGTTGCCCAAGATCGGCGCTAAGCGGGTCGAAATCAAGGGTCAGGTCATCGGCAAGGGCCCGCAACAGGGACGCGTCTTTGGGCGTGTTGCCGCGCGGCGACCGTGCCAGCGCAATGGCGAGGTCCCGCTCTTGAATATCCGACGGGGATTGCCCAAAAACATGCAGCCCGTCCCTGATCTGCGCTTCCTTCAGGTCACACAGATAGGCGTCGAGCCGGGTGAAATCGCTGTCATCGGTGCCGGTCATCCCGGCATCTATCGCCAACCCGGTGGCTTGGGACAAGGACATGATTTCCCGCCGCAGATGGGCCAGTCGGCGGGGGTCGAGGCCGGAGGCTTCGTAATATTCGTCGACCAAGGCCTCAAGATCGCGCAGCGGCCCATAGGATTCGGCGCGGGTCAGGGGGGGCGTCAGGTGGTCGATGATGACTGCCTGTGCCCGCCGTTTGGCTTGGGTGCCTTCGCCGGGGTCGTTGACGATGAACGGGTAAAGATGCGGCATCGGGCCGAGGGCGATTTCGGGCCAGCAGGTGTTGCTCAGCGCCACAGCCTTGCCCGGCAGCCATTCCAGATTGCCGTGCTTGCCCATGTGGATGACCGCATCCGCCGCCCAATGTTCGCGCAGCCAGATGTAGAAGGCCAGATAGTTGTGCGGCGGGATCAGATCGGGGGAGTGGTAGGTTTCGGTCGGGTTGACGTTGTAGCCACGGGCGGGTTGCAGCCCGATGACCGCATTGCCGAAACAGTGGATCGACAGGGCGAAGCCGTTGTTTGGCGCAGAGATGGGAGCCTCCGGCGGGGATATTTGGGGCCAAAAGAAGGGGTCAGTTTCGGGACTTCCCCAGCGGCCGGTGATCTCGGATTTGATGTCCCATGGCAAGGCGTTGAAGTGTTTGAGATAGGTGGCGAGGGGCAGGAATTCGCCGCCCTCTCGCGCCGCCCTATCGGTCAGCCAGTTGGTCGGGCCGGCCATGAGCCGGTCCATCAGGGCCTGCGCATCGGCGGGCGCTGCGTCAATCTGGTAGCCTGAATGCGCGAGCAGATGCAGTACATGAACAGTCGCGGCGGGGGTGTCGAGGCCGACACCATTGGCCAAGCGCCCGTCTTTATTGGGGTAATTGGCCAGAATAATTGCCACTTTGCGCTGTGCTGGCGGGGTCTGGCGCAGCTTGGCCCAGTTAGCGGCAAGATCGGTCACAAAGCTGATCCGGTCCTGTTGCGGCTGATAGGTGGTGATCGGGCACTGGGTCGCATCGTCGAAATAGGCCTCGCCCTTGAAGCTTATGGCGCGGGACAGAATGCGTCCGTCCACTTCGGGCAAAGCTACATTCATCGCGATGTCGGTAGCGGAGAGGCCGCGTTTGCCGGAGGACCAGGATTCCTCGGTGGCAGAGGACAGGATGACCTGAAACACCGGGGCGTTGTTGGCACAGATGGTTGCGAGGGGGTTTTCGGTTGCGGCGTCACCTTGGTGCGCTGACCCCACGGCAAAGGCGGTGCAGTTCAGGATGACGGATGGGGGCGCTTGGGCGAACAACTGCTCTAACGTGGCCTGGCTCAGCGGGTCTTTGAGCGAGGCCACGAAGATCGGCAGCGGGTTCAGGCCGCGCCGCAGCAGGGATTTGGTCAGTTGGTTGATGGGTGCCAATCCAGCCCCTTCAAGCAAGGCGCGGTAGAAGATGATCGGGATGATGGGCGCATCGGCAGTCCATGCGGCCTGTGCCGTGGTCAGGTCGGAAAGGGCTGCACCGGGCCAGTAGACCCCGGCCCGCAGCAGGGGCCGGGCGGGTTGGGGTTTTTCGGTCTTGACCAGCATCGCTTGGCAATAGGCCAGCAGGTTGGCCGCATTCTCGGGGCCGCCTTCAACGAAATAGGACCACAGGGCGTCGTAGTCCGCCCCGGTGACTGTCGAGAATTCGCGCAGTTCGGGGTCGGGCTTGTCGTCGCCGGGGAGTGCTATGAAAGGAATGCCAGCGCTGGCCAGACGGGCGGCATATTGGGTAAAGCCATAGCGCCAATAACCGATACCGCCGAGGATGCGGGCGATGACCATGCCGGACCGGGTGGCACATTGGTCGAGGTGCAGGTCTACCGAAAGCGGATGCGCCAAGTGCCGCAGATTGGCCAGCCGCAGGGTTGGCGGGATGGGCAATTCGGCCCTGGCTTGCGCCAACAACGCCAGTTCGCTGTCTGCAGCCGACAAGATCACCAGATCGGCGGGGGTTTGTGACAGATCGATCGGGGCCACCCCATCGTCGATGTTCCCCGGCGTCGCGGCGAGCAGGTGCATCAGCGCTTGCCTTGCATTGCGCCCGCGTTTCGGGCATTGGGGCCAATTGAACCAAAAAGGGATGTATCATGTCGGACTACAGCAAGCAAAAGAGCGGGACTGCGGCCAAAGGCACGCCCAAGCATAGCGAACATAATGCCCACGGGTCGGACAAGAACCCGTTTGGCCGCCCAAAGCCTAAGGCCGAATTGCTGGCCAAGCTGGCGGAAAAGGCCAAGAAGGCGAAGTCCTGATTGACCTGCGCTGATCCGGCATTCGGAGCCTCCGGCGGGGATATTTAGAGCCAAAAGAAGCGGGGGACTGATCCATACCGGTGGTCTTGCACGCAATTCACGTCGTTCTATCACAGCCGTTTTTCCATGAATACCGAGCGGATGGCTGCGACATAATCGCCAAACGGGCCGCAGCGGCTGAAGCCGTGCCGTTCATAGAGTCGATGCGCCGGATACAGGTCATCGCCGGTTTCCAGCTTCATCATCGGCAGGTGCTGGGCGCGGGCTTCGGTTTCTAAGGCTTGCATCAGGGCCGCCCCGGTTCCTGTGCCCCGTGCGGCGGGCGTGGTGAACATGGACTTTACTTCGCCGTAGCTGCCTTTGTTGGCGAGGGCCGCGCAGCCGATGGTTTGCCCGTTCAGTTCGGCGATGATAAAGGTAATATGCGCCTCGGCCAAGGCGTCGATCGACAGGAAAAAGTTATCTTCGGGCGGGTAAAGGGATTGCAGATAGGCGTAGCTCGCCGTGAGCAGCGCTGTGGTGCCGGGTTCATGCGGGCTGGCCCTGCGGGTCGTGATTGTCATGCCTGCAGGGCTTTTTCGATAGCGTCACGGTCAAGCCCCGCCTGGCCAATGACCACCAGCCGCGTGGTCCGGGGGTCGGTGCCGAAGGGTCGGTCGAAGTAGCTGTCAACGCGCGGGCCGACAGCTTGCAGGGTCAGGCGCATGGGTTTGCCGGTGACGGCGGCGAACCCTTTCAGCCGAAGGATATCGTGGGTTTTGATGATGTCGGCCAGATTTGCGGCGAAACTGGCGGCATCGGTGATTTCGCCCCTTTCGACCACGAAGGATTCGAATTCGTCATGCCCATGATCGTGCGCGTGGTCGTGATGGTGATCATCATCATGATCATCATCATCGTCGTCGTCGTGGTCGTGGTGGTGATGATGCACCTCGCCCCGCGCATCCATATCGGCCTCGGCCCCGATGCCTTGGCCCAACAACACCTCAACCGGCAAGGCCCCCATCGAGGTGCGCACGACCTGCACGCCATCGCGGGATTCGGATTTCAGCTGCGCGATCAGGGCGGTGATTTCGCCGTCGGTCATCAGGTCGGTCTTATTGATCACGACCATATCGGCGCAGGCCATCTGATCGTCGAACAGTTCGGACAAAGGGGTTTCGTGGTCAAGGCTGTCATCGGCGCTGCGCTGCGCATCGACGGCGGCGACGTCATGGGCAAAGCGCCCCTCGGTCACGGCCTTGCCATCGACCACGGTGACCACGCCATCGACGGTGACGCGGGTGCTGATCCCGGGCCAGTTAAAGGCGCGGACCAAGGGTTGCGGCAGGGCGAGGCCAGAGGTTTCGATCACGATATGGTCGGGCCGGTCGGGGCGGGCCAGCAGCTTTTCCATGGTCGGGATGAAGTCATCGGCCACGGTGCAGCAGATGCAGCCATTGGACAGCTCGATGATATCCTCGTCGCGGCAGGTGGCAATCCCGCAGCCGCGCAGAATCTCGCCGTCGACCCCAAGGTCGCCGAATTCGTTGATGATCAGGGCAATGCGCCGCCCGCCCGCATTCATCAGCATGTGCCGGATCAGCGTGGTCTTGCCCGCGCCAAGGAAGCCTGTGACGATAGTGGTGGGGATTTTGGCGTGCATGGGGCGGCTCCTTGGGGTTCAGGCTTGTGTGGCGCAAATGGGCGGGAATGGAAAGATGACGGATCGGGTTTCAATCTGTGGCGGTTGCGGTGGCGGGGCGCTTGCCACGGTTCTGCAGGCCCACCTTGCTGATGTCGTTTTGGTCGAGTGCATGCATGTCTGCGGGCGGCCGGTGGCGGTGTCGTTTCGGGGGGCGGGCAAGGCCGCCTATCTGTTTGCGGGGGTCGATCCGGTGACGCAGGTTGAGGAAATCGTGACGTTTGCCGGGCTTTATGCCCTAGCCAAGGGCGGGATTGTCGAGGATGCCCGCCCTTGTGGTGAACTGCGTCTGTGTCTGGTCGGGCGTATCCCGGCCTAGGCTCAGAACCCATTAAACCGCTTGTCGTTGACCATTTTCACTGATTCACTTGTGGCATCATGGAGGTGTCAAATGAGTGATCTTTACTGGCTGACGGACGAACAGATGGCGCGGCTGAAGCCGTTTTTTCCGTTGTCGCACGGGGTTCCGCGGGTGGACGACAAGCGCGTGTTGAGTGGT
>JANOMH010000061.1:0-5914 GCA_031420215.1 Rhodobacterales bacterium
CACAAAGAAGCCGCACTTCATGCCCGATCCGCCCAAAGGCCTTTGCCATGGCATTGATATGGACCGAGGCCCCCTTGTCGCCAAAGACCGCGATGCCGCCATCGGCACAGACATAAGCGATCCGCATCAGGCAGCCCCCCGGGAAAGCGCGGGCCCCGCAACGCCCGTGAAATGCGTGACCAGATCGGCGACATTGGTGGACAGGTCAAACAGCCGCTCGGCCCGAAGACGCCCCGCTTTGCCCATCGTGCGGGCAAGGGCCGGATCTGCCAACAGCGCCTGCAGCGCATCGGCCAAGCCTACGGCATCGCCGGGCGGGCACAATAAGCCGGTCTCGCCGTTTGCCACGATTTCGGGCCCGCCGGTGACGGTTGTCGTGACGACAGGCAGTGCCTTGGCCATCGCCTCCAAAAGGACGGTGGGCAGGCCATCGCGGTCGCCATCGGCCGTGATGATGCAGGGGAGTGTGGCAAGGGCGGCGGTGCCCAGAAGGTCCGCCAGCAGTTCCTGCGGCATCGGGCCCATCAACCGCACCTGGCCGTCAAGCCCAGCATCGTCGATCTGCACCTGAAGTGCATCGCGAAGGGGGCCGTCACCGACGATGCGGCAATCAAACGCCACGCCCCTTGTCCGCAGGATCGCGCAAGCGTTGACCAGCACGGAAAAGCCCTTTTTCTCGACCAGCCGCCCCACGGCAATGATGCGCCCCGGCACAGCCGCCCCGGCCGGGGTGAACAAAGACAGGTCTATCCCGTTATACAGCCGATGAATTCTTTGCGCGGCCTCCGGGCACAGGGCGCGCAGGTGAACCGCATTGTAATCCGACACCGTCACCACGAAGGCCGCCTCGCGCAGCTTGGCACGGCGCTTGGCCGCGTCCGCCTCGGCCGAGACATAGAGGTGATAAATATCGCGTGCATGGGCCGTGAACGAAAAGGTGCCGCCGATGATCCGCGCGGCCAGCAACGCCACCGTGGCGGCATCGGATGCAAAATGCGCGTGCAGGTGGGTGATGCCGGCGGTCCGGGCCAGCCGCGCCACTTCGGTGGCCTTGGCATGCAGGCCGGCGATGGCCTTGGCGTCATTCCCGGCGAAAAGCGCCTGATCCCTTGCGGCCACGGCGGGCGGGGTCGCGGAGGCTGGCCTGGCCAGATAAGTGACCGGAGCGCGCAGATCGGCCAGCCGCGCGTGGCGGGGTTCGATTGGTGGGGTCAGCAGAGAGAAGACGTGAACTTCAGTCCCCTGCGCCTGATGGGCGAGAAGCTCGTTCAGGATGAAGGTTTCGGAAAAACGCGGGAAGCGCTTCAGGACATAGCCGATGCGGAGGGGGGGCAGGTCAGGCATGAAGCGGCACCTCCGGGCGATGGGTCTGGGTCGCAATGGCATCGGCGATGTGGATGGCGGCAACGGATGCGCCGTCAAAGGACAGTCCGGGCATGGCCTGCAGCGCGGGCGGGAGCGCGGTCAGCGCCGCCGCCATGCGCGCGGCGGTCAGTTCGTGCCGCCAGATGACCGTGGCCAACCCCAGCGCGAGCAGGCGTTCAGCGCGAATCCGCTGCTCGCCCGACGGCCCGACACGGGGCACCACCACCGCAGGACAGCCCGTCACCAGCGCCTCAGTGACCGAATTATAGCCACCCATCGTGATGAAAAGGTCAGCCTTTGCCAGTCGCGCGGGCAAGTCCGTGACCGAGTCCCTGAAGATCGCGCCCAACTGCCCGGCCCGGTGTGCCAGCGCCGCAGAAAGCTCGGCATCCATCAAGGGGCCGGCAATCAGCGTCACCTCGGGCCTGCGGTGAACGGCCAATGCCTCCAGCCCGGACAGAGTGGTATCCAGCAGCGCATAGGCGTCGCGCCCGCCGCCGCCTGCCACCAGCACCCGGCGCGGCCTGCCCATCCAGCGCTCGTGCAGGGCGGACCGGGCTGTCGTCACCGCACCGCAGTAATGCACATGGCCGGGGCGCAAGTGTTCCAATCCATAAGCAGCGTTCGATGCGTAAAAGCCTTCGTCGCCATAGATCAGCACGTCGTCGTAAAGTGTTGAAATCACCTGATCCACGCCGCTGCCTGACCAGGCCTGCGCCACGCGGTCGGGGTCATCCAGAATGTCGCGCAGACCCAGGATCACCCGCGTTCGGCCCCCGGCACGCAAGGCACGGATCGGCTCGACCAGTTCCTCCCACACGCCGGCAGGTTCGTGATCCACCAGAAAGACATCCGGCTGAAACGTTTCGATCACCCGTTCCAGAATGCCCGCCCGCAGCGCCCGCGTGGTGGCGGCATCGATCCGCAGACTGCCCGCCTGCCAGCGCCCCCGCCCCAGTTTGGTCAGCGAGGGCAGCTTGACATAGTCGATGCCCGGATGCGGCTCGAACATCAAGCCAGCAGGGCAACCGACCAGCATCAGCACCGAAATCCCCGGCACCCGCGCCACCAGTTCCTGCGCGATGGCCGCGTTGCGCCGCATGTGGCCTAACCCGATGGTGTCATGGGAATACATCATCACCGACGGCCCGCGTCGCATTCCCGCCCGCTTGCCGGTTTCTGCCAGCAAGGCACCGGTGAGCTCGGCCAGCCGCGACATGGCGAAGGGTTTGGACAAAAAGGCCGAAACGGCAAGCCCTTCGGCCCGCAGGCGGTTGTCGAGGGTGTCCTGCCCGGTCATGATGATGATGGGCACATCGTTCAGTGCAGCACTTTGGGCGGTCAGCACATCGATCCCGTCGCCGTCGCCAAGATTGAGGTCGGCCAGAACCAGATCATAGGGCGCCGAAGATAACCGTGCCCGCGCTTCCTGTGCCGAAGCTGCGTGAGTCACGGCATGGCCATGCTTTTGCAGGGCACGGCAGATGTTGCGCGCAATGATCGGCTCGTCTTCCAGAAGCAGGATGCCGGGCATGAAGACCTCTTGGGTTTCGATTCTCCGACCTTAGCCTGGTTGCGCCGTGCCGCCGACCGCCGCGCCGTCCGGAAGTGGGGCAAATGCCGCACCAGAGTTGAACCAGCCAGCCGTTCGCCCCCGCGATTCAGACCTTTATCCGGCGGCGAACAGACTTTAGTCGGTTCTGCCCCGGCGCTCCCTCATGTTACGATCACTTTCTGTCAAAACCGGGAATGCGCACAATGCAGTTGATGCCAAAACCCTTGCTCCTGCGTGACTCGCCGCATCATTTGCGGATGGTCGTGATCTTTGTGCTGATCAGTTTCTTCGCGATCTTCTCGACCACGCTGCTGTTGTCGGCGACCATGTCGCGCCAAATCGTTGACCAGATGATGCTGCGCGATGCGACGGTCAGCGCCGAGTTTCTCAACTCGATCGTACACGTCGAAAACGCGACCGGCTATTTCCTGACCGGCCCCGGCACGGCAGTCGATCAGGATATCGACGAATTTCTCATGCATATCGGGCGGCTTCCCGATGTCTTTCGTGCCAATGTCTATGCGCAGGACGGAACAATTCTGTGGTCAAGCGACGCCGAGATGATCGGGCAAAGCTTTAGCGAAAATACCGAACTTGCCGCCGCGATGCAGGGCGAGCTGGATCCAGAGCTGAACGTGATCCACCGGGGCGAGAAGGACGAACATGTGGGCTTTCCCGCCGGCATCTCGGAATTCATGGAATACTACATCCCGGTCAGGTCACAGGATGGCCAGTCCGTTGTAGGTGCGGTCGAGGTTTACAAAGTGCCCGGCACATTGCTGGCGTCGATCCACCGGATCCGCAATTTGTTCTGGCTGGGTGCATTAGGTGCGGCGGCGGTTTTGTTCGGCGCGCTGGCCGTGGTGGTGACCTACGCCAGCAGCGTCCTGGTCCGGCAAGAAGCGCGAACAGTCGATACCGAACGTCTGGCAGTTGTGGGCGAGATGGCTTCTGCCGTCGCACATGGGCTGCGTAATCCCCTGGCCTCGATCCGGTCATGTGCAGAGCTGACGCTGGACGACGATATTCCTGAAAGCAGCAGCGAGACGATCCGCGACATCGTCGATCAGGTGGACCGGCTTGAAGGCTGGATCCGGTCTTTCCTGATCCGCAGCCGCCGCGACCCCGGCAGCCTGTCAGACCAGGCACAAATCGATCAGGTCATCGCCCGCTGCATCGAAGGCGTTCAGCCGCAACTGAGCCGCCGGAAAATCAACATTGCGGTATCGCAGGGCACCGGCAGTCCGATGGTGCTGGGCAGTGCTGCTGAATTGGAGCAAGTCCTGAACTCTGTCATCTCCAACAGCATCGAGGCGATGGAGGATGGTGGGATTCTTGGGGTGTCCTGGACAAACCGGACCGACGGCACGCTTGAGGTCCGCATCACCGATACCGGACCCGGTGTCCCGGAAGCGATGATCGAAAAGGTGTTCCAGCCGTTCCAGACCGGGAAGGTCGCGGGTCTGGGGGTGGGGCTGGTTCTTGGCCGGCGGATTGCCGAACGCATGGGCGGATCGCTGGATCTGGCCAATGGGGCGCTTATGGGTGTGGTCGTGACCCTGCGCCTGCCAACACTGGTTTAGGGGGAAATAATGTCGGATATCCTTGTTGTGGATGACGAAGTGGTGCTGGCGCGGTCGATTGTATCGTTCATGGAGCGGCGCGGCTTTTCGGCCAGCTACGCCGTAGATGCACGCAGCGCCATGGCCGCCGCCCCGCGCGAAAAGCCCCGGTTGGTCATCCTTGACGTGCGTCTGGGCTATGACAACGGGCTGGACCTGTTGGGCTGGTTCCAGGCGTCATCGCCGGAAACCCAGATTGTGGTGATGACCGGGCATGGCGATATCGGCATTGCGGTCGATGCAATGAAACGCGGGGCACGCGATTTCCTGACCAAACCAGCGCCATTGGCCACTTTAGCCTCGATAGCAGCGAATCTGATGTTGCATGATTCATCACGGCCCGCCGATGCACATGGCGTTGACCGGATTCTCGGGCGATCTTCGGCCGCAATCGACCTGCGGGCGGCGCTGCGCAAGCTGGCCCCCAGAGCCGACAGTGCGGTCCTGCCACCGGGCGTTCTGTTGACCGGGCCACGCGGGGCGGGAAAAGCGTTTGCCGCGCGCGCCATCTTTGAATCCGCAAAGGCACCGCGCGGACTTCTGTACGAGGCCGACTGCTCATTGGCTGGTGCCCAGCTTGAAGCCGCTCTGACGCACACCGGCGGGGCCATTGTTCTGCGTCATATCGATGCGCTTAGTATGGAAGAGCAGGCCCGGCTTGTCCGGTCCATGACGTCCGAGAATGCGCCCTGGGTGCTGGCCACCACATCCTGCAATCTGGCCGCGATGGAAAGGCGTGGCGCGTTCCGCCCCGACCTTCTTTACCGGATCCAGGTCGGCTGGGTCGAAGTTCCGCCCTTGTCTGATCGCACCTCTGATATCCTGCCCATGGCTGAAGCCTTTGCGCGTCAGGCCGCCTACCGCCTTGGCCGCGACCGGCCCCGGCTCAGCAGCGACGCCCGCGTAAGCCTGTTAGAGCATGACTGGCCCGGCAATGTGACCGAGTTGGAAAACTGCATGAAGCGCGCCGTACTGACCGCCACGAACGCAACCATCGGTGCCGGGGATATCCAGATCATACGGGCGGAGGAAAAGGATTCTGATGTGCCAAATCTGGTGCAGATGGAGGAAACGGCCCTGAACAGGGCCCTGAAGGTGACTGCCGGCAACATCTCACGCGCGGCGGCTCTTTTGGGTATCAGCCGTGACACGTTGCGCTACCGGATCGAGAAGTACGGCATTTCACGGCACTAGCTGCAGTTGCCGGATCACCCAGTCCAGCCCGCGCTCTCGCAGCTTCAGGGCCCGGCGCACCAGCGCTATGTCACAGAAATGGGCGACCAGTGCCGGGTCCGCGCTGGTCGCTTCGGCAACAATTCCGGCAATTGCCTGCCGGGCCATGTCGGGCAAGGGACCGGGGCGCTGCGTGGCC
>JANOMH010000062.1:0-2560 GCA_031420215.1 Rhodobacterales bacterium
TTGCCCTCGATCCCCTTGATATCTGCCGGCCCTTCGCCCTTGCGGAACGCCAGACTGAATGTATCCCGCGCCCCCATGTGGAAGACCGATTTCAGCGCCATCCCCTCGGAAAGGGCAAAGGAAAACACGCCGGGGCTGGGAAAACCCATGTCGGCCTGACCCACATCAACGAATTTCACGGTGGCGGTGCCATCAGATGGGCCGGGCTGGATATCGATGCTCAGGTCACCGAAATAGCCGTACTTCTTGGCCACCCAATAGGCGTAGTCGTCGAGCACTTCCAAAGTGCCGCGTGGCGAAATCCAAGTAAAAGGCCGGTCATAGCCTGCGGCCATCGCCGGGCGCATCAGCCCCGCAGCACCAACCGTCAACACTCCCCCAGCCGAGACTTGCAGCAGCCGCCTGCGGGTTATTGCTTTCATCGTCATCTGAGTATCTCCCTCTTGAAAATTCATGATTTGCATGGGGTTAGCGGCCTCACGCCTCCCAGCTTGCCCATTTCTTGCCGACAAGGAAAAAGAACACATAGATCAAGATGCCCAAGGTCGAGAGGATCACGATCACCGCGAAAAACTCGGGCATGTTGATCATCGAGGAATAGGTGGTCAGCCGGTTACCAAGGCCAAAGCCACCCCCAACCATTTCTGCCCCCACTGCAGTGAGCAGTCCGAAAATCGCGCCGATCATCAGACCGACAAGGATCATCGGCAGCGCCATCGGCGCGCGGATTTTCCAGAAGATTTGCAAGGTTGAGGCGCCATAAGACCGGGCCAGTGCGATTTTGGCACTGTCAGTCCGCCGAAACCCGGTGGCCGCATTGATCATCACCATCGGCCCGGCGGCCAGTGCCACGGCGATGATCCGGGGGGTGAAGCCGAAGCCAAAACGCAGGATCAGCAGCGGCACCAGCGCCAGCATCGGCGTGGTGACCAGCACCAGAATATAAGGCGCGATGATCTTTTCGGCGAAGGGAAATTGCGTGATCACGGCGGCAAGGATCAGCCCGACCGATGCCCCGATGGCAAACCCGCCCGTCAGTTCGATCAGTGTATAGCCCAGATGCGGTGCGATCAGCGGGAATTCGGTGACCAGAGCGACCCCGACGGAGGAGGGGGTTGGCAACACATACAAAGGCACGTCAAACCAGCGCAGCGCCAGTTCCAGCGATCCGATCACGATAGCCGCCGTCAGAATGATGATCCCCACCTCGGCCCGTGACCGCGCCCCGGTGCCGGGGGCAAAGGCCGCCATTGCGCCCACCGGCCCGTCAGATTTGCGAAACTCTGGGATCGCGTCGGTCATGCCGCCCCCGCAAGGGGTTTGACCCCGTAAATGTCGGCCTTGATCCGGTGCATCAGATCAAACACCTCGCGGCTGGCCATGGTTTCCAGACTGCGGGGCCGGGCAAAGGGCACTTTGTAATCGGACTGCACACGGCCGGGGCGTTTGGACAGGACCAGCACCCGGTCGGACAGAAAGATCGCCTCTTCGATGGAATGGGTGATGAAGACAATCGTGGTTTTGGTCTCCAGCCATATTTCCTCGACCAGGCGGTTCATTTCCTCGCGGGTAAAGGCATCCAGCGCGCCAAAGGGCTCGTCCATCAGCAGAACCTGCGGGCGCAGCGACAGCGCCCGGACCATGGCGGCGCGTTGTTGCATGCCGCCAGAGAGTTCGCGGGGCATTCTGGTTTCGAACCCGGTCAGGCCAACCCGGTCAAGCAGATGGTCGATCCAGCCCTGATCCGGATTGATCCCCTTGATCTCGAATGGAAACAGGATGTTGTCGCGCAGATTGCGCCAGGGCAGCAGGTTCGCCTCTTGGAATACCAGCCCGATATCGGGATGCGGGCCGGTGATCCGCTTGCCATCCAGCAACACCTCGCCCGTGGTCAGCCGGTGCAGGCCCGACATCGACCACAAGAGCGTGGTCTTGCCACAGCCCGAGGGGCCGACGAGGGAGATGATGGTCTGCGGTGCCACCTCAAAGCTGCAATCGGCAAGGGCATCAAGGTCCCCATACCGTTTGCCTGCCGCCTTGACCGAAAGCTTGACCGCCACCCTTGCCCCCAAACCCATGCCCTAAGGTCAAACTGTGTAACTGGCTTACATATCTGTCAACGATTCGGATGGATGGGTCTGGGTAGGTATAGTTAGGCTCTAAAAATCTGCCTTGAAGCTGTAGGTTTATTACACGACCTCTTGACGCTTGCCCGCAGCGGGGCCGATAGTCCGGCGCAGCGTGACGGAGCAGTGAGTGATGAAACGGGCCAAAGCAGCGGCAGAGTTGCGCGATCAGACCCGCCACAGGGTTCCTGACATCATCGCCCGGATCAAAGATACCTACGCCGCCCTGCGCCCGGCGGAGCAATCCGTGGCCAATGCGGTTTTGTCCGATGTGCATGCCGCTGTCGCTGCCTCAAACGCAGATATCGCCATTCGCGCGGGCGTCAGCGAGCCATCTGTGACCCGGTTCTGCCGGGCCATAGGGTGCGACGGCGTGCGGGATTTCAAGCTGCAACTGGCCCGCTCTCTGGTGGTGGGCGACCTGTTTCTGGCCG